>NZ_JAODJG010000021.1:0-163429 GCF_028156745.1 Streptococcus gwangjuensis | reverse complement strand
TAATAAGAAAACACGATTCGAGCTAGCTTACTTTCTGGTTCAGTAATGTCGAAGTAGTCGTTCGCTTCTTTATTGAACACAATATCTTTTATGGCTTGGGCTTGAGCAACAAGTGTAGCTTTGCCTCCTTTAAAATCTGGTGCCTTGGACAATTGTTCCTCAAAGAAAGCAATATCTTGCGCATCTTGAAGATGAATGGAAACTGTTAATAGTTCAAAGCTTGATATTAAAAACGCAGGGGTTCTGAATCTCTTCCAAATTTTTTTCAAATCATATTTGGACATATTTTCCTTGGCAGCTTGAAAATCTCCTTTTAAATAAGCCACTCGACCTTGGATAATTTGGTAATTCTCACGATATGTTGCCCTAAAGGGCTTAATAGATTTTTCTGATTGAACTCTTAACATGTCTTCATATAGCTTAAGATCAATAGAATCGTGTAACACTAGAACAATAACTTTTCTAGATACAAATCTTAAATAAAATACAAAGACGAGAACTAAAAAGTCAATAACTAATAATATGAGTCCCAATATTTCCAAATTGCTTTGAAATATTAAAAATACTGCCATCACATAAACAACCAAGACTAAAAATAAGCAAATTAGAATAACCCTATCAAGTTGTAAAAGAGTGTTTTCTGTCGCCCTACTTACTATTTTTTTTACTAATTTCATATATTACTCTCATTTCACTGATTCTAAATATTTTTTCGCTTCCTGAACATAAAAGAGTTCTGGATTTTCATGGGCGATACTTTCAAACAAACTACGGGCACGAGCATCATCTCCTTTTAGCTGAGCATTAAGAGCGCCGTAATAAGAGAACATGATTCGAGCTAACTTATTTTCAGGTTCAGTAATGTCAAAGTAGTCGTTTGATTTTTTATTGCAATAGATATCAACAATAGCCTTTAAACTCAAAATTTCTTCCTGATATTTTAAAATTTGCGATTGAACATTACTTGTTAGTTCTTCAATTTCTACTATTAATTCTTGCAATTCTAAACAATCATTCAAATGAACCAAGTTTAGGATGCTATAATACTTGATATGAAATACATAGTAGAGATTTTTGGATTTTTTTAGATTACTATTTTTTATTTTATTCAGCAATTCTAAACTATCTTGGAAGTATCCTCTATAAAAGGATACTCTTGCATTTGCCAAATATTTTGGAAGAATCTGAACATTTCTATTTAAAGAATTTGCATCAGCTCTAGCAACTATATCCTGATACTTTGTTAAATTGATATCTTCAAATAAAATATCAATTAAAGCCTTATCAAGTAATAGTTTAGATAGAAGAATAAACAATATAAGAAGGACAAGAAATACTGTTAATAGCTTTGTATAAACAGTCGATGAATGGTTAAAAATATAGACATAAACCATTACTGTTGAAAACACTAAAAAATACAGCAAATATTTAAATATAATTTTAAGAAAAATTAATTCTATTTTATCAGCTGACCATGTTCTAATAATTTCTATAGTCCTTTTCATATAACACTCCATAACTAGCTATTAAATAACGCAGTAATTCCTACAAATAATTCAACCACAGCAGTTGCTACCTCACCAACCCCAGTAGAAAAAGCAAGAATCGTCCCAACTGTTACAATAGAAAGTCCAATCGTTTCAACTGGATGCTCTACAACCCAATTAAAAGCACTACCAACTACCTCACCAGTTGTATTTGAAATTTGGGTGAGATGATCCACCGTTCTTACCCCCGTCTCATTAGTCGTTTTAACTGTTGCGTAGTCTTGTTGGACCTGGTTACTCTCTTTTACTTAATTTAAACGAAAGGTACTAGGAAACATTATTACTTCCTAAATATTTCTTCGCTTCCTGTACACAAAAGAGTTCTGGATTTTCATGGACGATACTTTCAAACAAACTACGAGCACGAGCTTCATCTCCTTTTAGCTGAGCATTAAGAGCGCCATAATAAGAAAATATGATTCGAGCTAGCTTATTTTCAGGTTCAGTGGTGTCGAAGTAGTCGTTCGCTTCTTTATTGAACACAATATCTTTTATGGCTTGAGCTTTAGCAACGAGTTTAGCCTTACCATCTTTCGAATCTGGCGCCTTGGACAATTGTTCCTCAAAGAAAGCAATATTTTGCTCATCTTGAATATGGATAGAAGATAGAAAATTATAATATAATTTCTTCAATTCAAATATTTTTCTATTTTTTTTAGAAATATTAGAAAGATTGATATTTGAATATTGACTAAGTGATAATAAAAAATCTCCTCTGAGGTAAGATAATTCTCCTGTGATTAATTCAAAACTTACTTCATTAAATTTCTTATTAAACTTATTGGAATGACTAACATTGTATTCAAAGAAAAATTGATATTTCTTAAAATCAATCAAAACCACCTTCCAATATAGAAGAACTTTCCATGTCAATAAATTTAAAAAGATGCCAATAACTATAAATAATACCGACAAAAATAACAGATAACGTACTGCAATAATATTCTGTTTAAACAATAAAAACAAACCCAAAATTGCTATATAAACTGCAACAACTAATAAATATGTAGATAATCGAATACAAATATTATAAAGAAATTTTACATCTTTATTTGCTAATAATTTAATTAAGCTTTTCAATTTTATAAAAATCCTCCAAATAAAATTGTTTACTAGATTCTCTCTGTAAAAAATTTTCAAAATCACCTTCATCTTCAACTATTGTATACATTCCGTTGTTCACTATAAAATATTCATTATTGATCATGTAGTGTCCATCGGAGAGTCCTGAAAAATCAATGTCATCTAACTTCAATTTGTCACGTTCACTAAGTGTTAAACATAAACGAAGGGCTCCCTCTTTCATATAGTCTTTAAGAGAAATTGCTGCATATCCTCCAAATGCTTGTTTTTCTGGACTAGATGAGTTTTGATTTTGAACTGCTTTTTCTTTAATAAAAGAAGTGACTCTAAATGAACGTGATATTTGAAAACCTGGGCTAGCTAATGGTTGATCTTCAGCATCAAATACAGATAAATCATAACCTTTCTTTTTAATAGCATCTTCTACTACTGACCTAAAATCTTTTAGAACTATTTGAGCTTCATCACTTGAAACAGCATTTTTTATAAATTCCTTTAGGCCGTAGTCTTGATCAATGAAAGTAACATATTTCAATTTTTGACGCGTGTACTTAGCACCCACTTTTATGGTAACTCCCTTATCGAAAACATCAAAGACACCTACATCGGAAATATTACTATCATAGTATGAAGACTTAAGTGTTAATTCGTAGTTCAAATCCCTAGAATGATAAAACTCTTGTAATTGTTGTACTTTGGCATTATTTCTCAAGTAAGTTTGAATTTCACTGCCTAGAAATGGAGAAAGAGTTCCCGCTAATACTATAATGACTACAAATCTACTCACTTTTTGATTGTACTCAACCTTTTGATAAATCCAATCTAAATACGGAAATAAAAATAATGAAAAAATGAAACTCCAAAGGTCAATATCTTTTATAAAGTCAAAGGAAACGATCATTTTAAATCTTAGCACAAACATCAGAAAAATTGCTAAAAAAATATTGCCAATCAATAGGAATGCAATCAGACATTTCGTTCGATTTTTTGCCTTTATCACATAAGTTATACCTACAATAAGATTGGCTAAAAAGCTAATTCCGTAGCCTAAGACTGTTGGAACAAGGCCAAAAACACCAAATAATAAACTATATCTTGAGTCTGAGTCACCTACCCCTTCAATATTTAAAAGACCATATAGGAGATTAAGAAGAAACACAACTAGTGGTAAATATGCAATATAGATATCCGAAAATTTCAAAGTTTTTTTCATAGGAACTCCTGTTTCTAAGGTAATACTACTCCCCCTGCAGCGCTTCAAACTTCGCTTTCATAGTTGGATTTTTCCGGGTCAATTTTTTAACAGAAACATCTTCCAATTTGTTGTTAGCTAGACGGAGTTGGTTTTCTGATGTGGTTAGGAACTTCTTAACCTCTTCCATGCGTTTGATGGCCTTGTCGATTTCATCAATAGCTTTGCCAAAGTTGGTCGAAGCAGAGTTGTAGTTCTTGGCAAAAGCTAGTTTAAAGGCGTCCAAATCTTCCTCAAAATGCGTAATGTCAATATTTTGTTCCCGAACCAAGGCCAACTCCTGCTTATATTTTAGAGAATTAAGCGCAGCATTTCTCAAAAGCCCAATCAACTGGATAAAGAACTGAGGGCGAACCACATACATCTTTTCATACTCGTGACTAACGTCAACAATCCCTGTGTTAAAGTAGTCATTATCGGCCTCAAGCATAGTCACCAAAACCGCATATTCACAGTTCTTTTCACGACGGTCCTTGTCCAATTCCTTGTAAAAATCTGCATTCTTGTGCTTCTTCTCTGTTCCATCAGCTTCATTTTTCATCTCAAACATGATGGAAATGATTTCGACCCCATTTTCATCACATTCACGGAAGATAAAGTCCCCCTTAGACCCACGCGCAGAAACCTTGTTATCCTTTTCAAAGTAAGCATTTGGAAAGGCAAAACTACGGACCTTGTTAAACTCACTCTCTGCATAGTGTTCCAGACTTTCCCCGATAGCTTTTGTCGATTGTTGGGCTTTGAAATTCTTATAAAATTCAACTTGTTCACTTGCTGCCTTGAGCTGAGCTTCATAGTTTTGTTTAACAGAAGCAAGAGAAAGCTCGTTTTCTTTTTCTTGTAAAAGAAGTTGATTTTTAACCTGATCTCGTTCTTTTTCTAGGTCAGAAAGGGTCTTTTGGAGTTGATTTTCATGCTCTAAACGCAAGGTCGACAATTGGTTTTCTAAGGCCTGTACTTCCTTATCCTTAGCCAATAAAGCCTCATGACTTGTCTGTTCAACCTCTTTCTTTGCCAATTCTTTTTCTGTATCAAAATTTTGGATTTGACTCTGTAATTGAGCAATTTCTTGGTCTTTTTGAGCTAGTTTAGACTGTTGTTCATTCATGGCTTTTTGCTCTGCCAAAGCCAGTTCCTGCTTCATGCGATCGTGCAATTCCTTATCAAACTCTGCTGTTCTCACTTGGGACAAAAGTTCGGCATACTGACTTTCATTTACTGTAAAGACTTCCCCACAGTTGGGACATTTGATTTCGTTCATATCGTTCCTCTTTCTAGACTTCTGTAACCATTATATCATGCCTGAGGGAAAATCAAAAACAGTGAGTCGAAACCCACTGTTTATCTTCTTTTTCTTTAAATTTTTTCCAAGGCCAAGCGCAAATCTTCGATCAAATCATCTACATTTTCAAGTCCTATTGACAAACGAATTTGGTTTGGTGTGACACCTGCTGCTTCTAGGTCTTTTTCTGACAATTGACCGTGAGTGGTTGTTGCTGGATGGACAACAAGAGACTTGGCATCTGCCACGTTTGCAAGGTCAGAGAAGATTTCTAAATGATCAATTACCTTGCGTGCTTCTGCCTCTCCACCTTTGACATGGAAGGTAAAGATTGAACCCACACCTTTTGGCAAGTATTTCTCAGCCAAGGCATGGTAAGGACTATCTGCTAGTTTTGGATAATTGACCTTTTCTACCTTAGGATGGTTGACAAGGAAATCAACAATTTTCTCTGCATTTTGTACATGACGTTCCACACGAAGAGAAAGGGTTTCAAGTCCTTGGAGTAAGAGAAAGGCATTAAATGGTGACAAGGCTGCACCTGTATCACGAAGCAATTGAACACGGACAGCGATAATAAAGGCTGCTGCCCCCACATCACGAGTATAGCTCAAGTTGTGATAGCTTGGGTCTTCCTCAACAAATTGAGGGAATTTTCCTGAAGCTGCCCAATCAAAACGCCCGCTATCGACAATCACTCCTCCAATTGTCGTACCATGTCCACCGATAAACTTAGTCGCAGAGTGAATGGCAATATCTACACCGTGAGAAAAAACGTTAATCAAATAAGGTGTAGCAAAGGTATTATCGGAAACAAGTGGAATCTGATGTTTATGAGCAATCTCAGCCAATTTTTCCAAGTCAGGAATGTTAATCAAGGGATTGCCCAAGGTTTCAATCAATACAAGCTTGGTATTGTCTTTGATCGCTGCTTCCACTTCCTCTAAATTATCCACATCCACAAAGGTTGTTGTGATACCATAACGAGGAAGGGTTTCTTTCAAGAGGTTGAAAGTCCCGCCGTAAATAGTTGATGCCGCTACTACATGATCACCAGCATGAGCAAGCGCCAAAATCGTATAAGTCACTGCAGCCATACCTGATGCGGTTGCAAGAGCTCCGACACCACCTTCAAGAGCAGCGATTCTTTCTTCAAAGGCAGCTGTTGTAGGGTTTGTGATACGAGTATAGATGTTCCCTGGTTTTCTCAAGGCAAACAAATCGGCACCTTCCTGCGTGTCATCAAAAACAAAGGATGTTGTCTGATAAATTGGCACTGCACGAGACTTGGTAGCTGGATCCACAACTTGACCAGCATGTAGTTGCAAAGTTTCAAATTTAAAATCACGAGTCATAAGGCGACCTCCAAATAGTTTGATTAAGGATATTGTAGCACCTTAAGGTATAGTTTACAAATATCAGTTTTCTATATTTTGATATAAGAAATAGCTATTACCCTATTTTAAAAACGAAAAAGCACGACTTAATCGTGCTCATTTTCTTAATCTACGTAAGTATCTTCATTTTTATTGAGGAAGGCATATGGAAGACCCATCAAGAGGCCTCCTCCGATAAAGTTTCCAATGAAGGTTACACCCCAGTGACGAAGCATATTTCCAACACCGAAGTTAGCAATTGAATCCGCAGCAACACTGAATTTTACAATCGCGAAAGAAGCAAAGTTCGCAGCGATGTGCTCGTTTGTTAAGAATACAAACATGTAAATCGCTGATAAAACGAGCCATAGTTTAGCACCACCATCTTTGACCAAAACAAATGAAAGAATCGCAATATTAACGAAAATATTTGCCAAAATCGCCTCAAGCAAGATTAATTCATTTGAACGGCCTAACTTCATCTCAACAACACCTGAGATGAAGCTATCGTGAGTTAGATGTGCATAGGCTGCCGAATGAGCAAAGCCCCAACCTGCTATCAAGGCCCCGATAAGGTTGAACAAGGTACAGTAAAGTAAAATCTCAGCTGTTTTTCTCCAAGAGATTTTTTTCAAGAAACTACCAGCAGTTAAGAACATCATGTTTGATGTTACCAACTCGGCATTCAAGAAAACAATGTAGGCCAATCCCCAAGCAAAGACAAATGGGAATAGGAAGCGTCCACTACCCGGTGCAATTTTATTAATCAAGTCAGCTCCAACTGCACCTGCAGCTGTACTGAAGGTTAAAAATGCACCTGCGAACATCGAACGAATCGCATACTTAAATTTGCTTTGACTATAAAGACTTTCTTTCTTCTTGCAAGCAAATTCAATCTTTGAGATAAATTCTGAAGAAACCATAATAAACTCCTAAAACTTTTATTTGTGATAATTATATCACAAACTTTAGAATTAAGGAAACGTTTTCTGTATTTCATAAAAGTTTATTTTACGAAAATATTAAAAGAATCAATGAAACTTAATCTTCACTGATTCTTTTAGAACTAATAAAATTGTTTATATGGTTGATTGAAGGCTGTCAAAATTTCGTCAGATGTTTGTGAATAATCTTTTGTTTCTTTCAAATCACCCTTTACAATGATCCGCTCAGTAGCTGCTGCATCCTCACAAGTTACTAAAGTAATTTCATCAACACCAGTTCGGTCATCAATTTCATCTACTCTATCTGGTGTAACTCGTTTCACTTCACTAATTTCATAGGTATACACTTTATTCTTATCTGTCAAGTGAATTTTCATCCCTTTTTTCGCACGATCTAGTGGAGAAAAAAGCATCTGACTAGCATTATCACCTGTGAAAATATGATGGCTAGCTAATGAATAATTCCCTTTACCCATTTCTTGGTCACGCTTCATGGTACCCGCACCATATAAAAGATTAACATTTGCAATCCCCTTAAAGATAGGTAAATTAATTTCAAGCTCAGGTATTGCAATTCCTCCAATAACAGGTAATTTTTGATTATCCCATTGAGAGGCTAAAACAGCTTCAGAGGAAATGGCTTTTACTGAATCAAAATCAAAATTTCCCTCTGTGTCCTGATTTTCTTCTATTTTTTCTTTTGATACTTGACTAACTTGGTATTTATTACTATTCCAAGCAATAAATGCATCACGAATCTTTGCATTAAAAATCAAAGCAATAGAGATCAGTATGAGGAATACAGCCAAGATATTTGTCAGCAGATTTTTTCGTTTGATTTTCTTATTATTCTTTTTATGAGACATTATGCTTCACCTTCTGTTTCGTTTTCTGTCCCAACTTCTTCTTTCTCTGCGGCTGCCACTGTTGTAAAGGTTACAATTTTGGCATCTTGATCCAGGCGCATCACCTTAACTCCCATAGTTGAGCGACCTGTTTGTGAAATATTAGCAACATTGGTTCGAATCATGACACCAGTATCAGTGATAATCATCAAATCTTCATCACCTTTAACTGTCATAAGACCAGCAAGGGAACCATTCTTTTCAGTAATTTTAGCAGTTTGCATCCCTTTACCACCACGACCTTTTGTTGGATATTCAGTCGCAACTGTGCGCTTACCATATCCTTTTTCAGTGATGATAAGAACCTCGTCCTGATCTGTGATTACACTAGCACCAACTACTGTGTCCCCCTCACGGAGATTAACACCTTTCACACCCGTAGCGATACGACTCATTCCCCGAACGGCTGATTGATTAAAGCGAACTGCATAACCAAACTTGGTACCAATGATAATATCCGTATCTTCTTCTGTCAACAAGACATTAATCAACTCATCTTCATCTTTCAGATTCAGTGCTTTAAGTCCATTTTGACGAATGTTAGCAAATTCCTTGACGCTGGTTCTCTTCACAATGCCATGACGGGTTGTGAAGAAAAGGTAAGCATCATCACTGCGTTCAGATTCAACATTGATGATAGTCTGAATACTTTCGCCTTCATCCAGTTTTAAAAGATTGACAATCGGCAATCCCTTGGCTGTACGGCCATATTCAGGAATTTCATAACCTTTAAGACGATAAACACGTCCTTTATTTGTAAAGAAGAGCAAATGATCATGCGTGCTAGTTGATACTAACTCACGAACAAAGTCGTCATCCTTAACACCTGTACCTTGGACACCACGACCACCACGTTTTTGAGCAGTGAACTCAGCTTGGTCCAGACGTTTGATGTAACCCTTGTTAGACAGTGTAATTAAGACATCCGATTCTTCAATCAAATCCTCATCTTCGAGGCTTAAGACTTCACCGACCATCAATTCAGTACGACGTTGGTCACCAAATTTACGTTTAACTTCGTCTAATTCATCTTTGATGATCTGTGAAACACGTTCCGGCTTAGCAAGAATATCTGCTAAATCGGCAATCAGAGCCAAGAGATCATCATACTCAGACTGAATCTTATCACGTTCCAAACCTGTCAAACGACGAAGACGCATATCAAGAATGGCTTGACTTTGACGTTCAGATAACTTGAATTTACTCATCAACTCAGCTTGTGCTTCCGCATCCGTTTCACTAGCACGGATGATACGAATCACTTCGTCGATGTGGTCTAGCGCAATCAAGAGACCTTCTAAAATATGAGCACGCGCTTCTGCTTTTTCCTTATCAAAACGAGTACGACGAACAACCACTTCTTTTTGGTGTTCGATATAAGCATCCAAAATCTGACGAAGAGACAAAATCTTCGGCACCCCATTTTGGATAGCAAGCATATTGAAACCAAAGTTGGTTTGCATCTGGGTCATCTTGAAGAGATTATTAAGGATGACATTGGCTGAGGCATCGCGCTTGACTTCGATAACAAATCGAACACCTTCACGGTTTGACTCATCACGTACTGCTGTGATGCCCTCAATGCGTTTTTCCTGAACCAAACGAACAATATGCTCATGCACCTTGGTTTTATTAACCATATAAGGAAATTCTGTTACAACGATGCGCTCACGGCCAGTCTTAGTTTCTTCAATTTCAGTACGAGAACGAAGAACAATAGAACCTTTACCAGTTTCGTAAGCCTTATGAATGCCTGATTTCCCCATAACCAGGGCACCAGTTGGAAAATCTGGCCCAGGCAAGACTTCCATCAAATCCTTAGTGGTCACTTCAGGATTGTCCATGACCAACTTCACAGCATCAATAGTTTCACCCAAGTTATGAGGTGGAATATTGGTCGCCATACCGACAGCGATACCAGTAGCTCCATTAACTAAAAGATTTGGAAAACGAGCTGGAAGGACTAAAGGTTCACGTTCATTGGCATCATAGTTATCAACGAAATCAACTGTATTTTTGTTGATATCACGAAGCATCTCCAGAGCAATCTTGCTCATACGTGCCTCAGTATAACGCTGGGCGGCAGCACCATCACCATCCATGGAACCAAAGTTCCCATGACCATCTACAAGCATGTAACGGTAACTCCACCATTGAGCCATACGGACCATGGCTTCATAGATAGAGGAATCCCCGTGTGGGTGATATTTACCCATAACATCCCCTGTAATACGAGCAGATTTTTTATGAGGTTTATCTGGAGTAACACCCAATTCATTCATTCCGTAGAGAATCCGACGGTGAACAGGTTTCAAGCCATCTCGAACATCAGGAAGGGCCCGCGCTACGATAACACTCATGGCGTAGTCGATAAAGCTCGTCTTCATCTCCTTTGTCAGATTGACATTCACTAAATTTCTATCCTGCATTAATAAATGCCTCATTTCACTATTAGTATAAAATATATTATACCATAATGTCCGCCATATTTCAGGTATCTAAAATCACTAAAACGTTTACATCAAGAACTGAAATGCATATCCGTGACAAAGCTTTTTAAAAGTGATAAAATTGAAATAACTGGGGAAATCCCTGAATAAAATTAAGGAGATGTTTAGAATAATGACTTCAACTAAACAACACAAAAAAGTTATCCTTGTCGGTGATGGTGCTGTAGGTTCTTCTTACGCTTTTGCACTTGTTAACCAAGGAATTGCACAAGAGCTTGGAATTATCGAAATTCCACAATTGCATGAAAAAGCTGTTGGTGACGCGCTTGATCTTAGTCACGCCCTTGCTTTCACTTCACCTAAAAAAATCTATGCAGCTCAATACTCTGACTGTGCAGACGCTGACCTTGTTGTAATCACTGCAGGTGCGCCTCAAAAACCAGGTGAAACTCGTCTTGACCTTGTAGGTAAAAACCTTGCTATCAACAAATCAATCGTAACTCAAGTTGTTGAATCAGGTTTCAAAGGTATCTTCCTTGTTGCTGCTAACCCAGTTGACGTCTTGACTTACTCAACTTGGAAATTCTCTGGTTTCCCTAAAGAACGTGTTATCGGTTCAGGTACTTCACTTGACTCAGCTCGTTTCCGTCAAGCACTTGCTGAAAAACTTGATGTTGATGCTCGTTCAGTGCACGCCTACATCATGGGTGAACACGGTGACTCTGAGTTCGCTGTTTGGTCGCACGCTAACATCGCTGGTGTAAACCTTGAAGAATTCCTTAAAGACACTCAAAATGTTCAAGAAGCTGAATTGATTGAATTGTTCGAAGGTGTTCGTGATGCAGCCTACACAATCATCAACAAAAAAGGTGCAACATACTACGGTATCGCAGTAGCCCTTGCTCGTATCACTAAAGCAATCCTTGACGATGAAAACGCAGTACTTCCACTTTCAGTATTCCAAGAAGGTCAATACGGAGTTGAAAACGTCTTTATCGGTCAACCAGCTGTTGTTGGGGCACACGGTATTGTTCGTCCAGTAAATATCCCATTGAACGACGCAGAAACTCAAAAAATGCAAGCATCTGCTAAAGAATTGCAAGCTATCATTGACGAAGCATGGAAAAATCCAGAATTCGAAGCAGCTTCTAAAAACTAATTGTAACTAGGTTCTCATTTAATGAGAACTCCACACCGAAGACAAACATCATTTTAGTGTTTGTCTTTTTTATTTCTTCAGCTCTACTATCCTTAAAATAAGTTGAACCCTCTATAAAATACTTTTCAATGCAAAACAAAAAACTTTCCCTCCCTGTTTTCCTTGCTTTTTCCGAACTAAGTCAATCTTAACTTCCAGTTGCTCACTTATAAACTCAGCTTTATTATCTAACACTTGGTAAGTATATTTGTGGTTATTGGATACGATTAAATCATAGATGAAGGAAAATCGAGAACTTACTCAACCTGACGAAGAATATAGTCTTGCGGAACGAGTCCCTCTAGCGTGTAATAATCAACATGATTGCAATCGTAGTCTCATTTTTTTATGAAACATGACAAACATCTCACAACTTTTCTTACCCCTATTTTACGATTTCACACAAAGAAAAACCCTTAGAAACTTTTAGTCTAAGGGCTTTCTATTCAATCTGTCACTTATGAAATGAGAACTTTTTCTTTTACTATAAAGTCTAAGATTGTACTTTTAAAAATATTACTTATCTCACTTCTTATGTCTTATATTGGAAACTCGAATACAAACACAACAACTCAAATATACTCTCACCATACAATAGATAAAATAACCTGTAGATGATACTATGAAAAATGATAAGATATAGCTTTAAAACATTTTATTCCTGCAATCTCTCATACAGTTCTTGCATTTGCACATCATCTGGAACCAGTTTTAAGTAAGCTTGCGCATTGACTTTTGCTTCCTCGAAATAGCCCAATTCACGCAAGAGATAGATATAGTGTTCCAGAAATTCGGGATTGTCCTTCAAATCACCTGCCAACTCTTGGTAAAGCTCGTAGGCAGTATCCAAATCGTCCATTTCTTGATAAGAACGAGCAATCATCCACTTGGTCAAAAGATTTTCTGGCTCCTCACTTTGTAAATCTAGAATGTCTTCATAACGCTCCTGCTCTAGATAGATAGTGGCTAGACGTAGTAAGATTTCTTCCGTATCCTCAGCGTCTTCTTTTGCAGTAAGGAGGTAGTTTTCTGCACCACTGGCATCATGCAATTCATAAGAGAATTGTGAAGCAGCCAGCAAGAGGCGAGTTTCAAAGGGATTTTTCTCTAAGCCTTGCTTAGTGATACGCAGGGCTTCTTGAACTTGATGTTCCTTATGTAAGGCCTGACTGTAACCATACTCATATCCTTCAAAATCAGGTGAAATGGTATCAAGTTGCTTAAAGTAGAGGACAGCTTTTTGGTATTCTTCTTGATCAAAGTAAAGACTGGCCAACTCAAAAGCTGTTAGGTCATCGTATTCTAACTCCAGGGCTTTTTCTAAAAACTCTGTAGCTGTTTCAAATTTCCCCAACTGTGCATAGGCAAAGCCAATTCGTTGATAGGTAGAAATGCCTGTTTGCTCATAAATAGTACGATTATCTAATTGCGCATAGCCTTGAATAGCTTCTTGGTAATTTTCCAACTCACTATCCAACTCTGCTAATCCCAATATCAAAAGAGGATCCTCTGAATAACTCAACGCCTCCAGCAATTTTTCACGCGCTACATCTGTCAAACCTTCCATCTGGTAAAGATCTGCCTTCAAGGCCAAAGCCGAAACATACCAGTCACTGTCAACTTGGATTTCCTCTAGATAGGCAAAGGCTTCTTCGATTTGACCATCCTCGCTAGCAATAGCCGCCAGATTAAGATGAACCTCTGGAAAGTCCTCTACGATTTTCAGGTAAATTTCCTTGGCCTGAGGATAAAAACCAATCCCTTCTAGATAGGTAGCTAACTCATACAGAAGGTCACTTGGATCATTTTCTAAAGCTTTGACGAAATAATGTTCTGCCTTAACTAAATCTTGCTCTTCCAAAGCCTGTAACATCTGTTGACTATTGTTCACTCTTTACTTCCTCTCCTTCTAGTTCATATAAACCACTAACTACCTTATACCATTCGAAAATGGCTGAAATGACAACTTTAGCAGAAGCATAAACCGGAATACCGAGTAAAACTCCCCAGATACCAAACATGGATCCTGAAGTTAACAAAACAAAGAGAACATTAATAGGGTGGATGTTTAATTGACTTCCCAATATCAATGGAGAGACAAAACGGCCTTCAATAGTTTGTTCTACGATAAAGACAATCACTACTTTTAAAAGCATGACAGGCCCAGCAATCAAGCCCAATACTAGGGCAGGAAGCATGGCTAGGAAGCTACCAAGATAAGGAACCAAATTTAAAATACCAGCAGTAACACCCAGCGTAACCGCATAACGTAGACCAATAATCTTGAAAAAGATGATAAACATTACTGCTACAATAATAGCTACTGTTACTTGCCCTCGAACATAGTTGGACAACTGCTGATTCACATCTGATAAAACTTGTCCTACAGGCTCCTTCAATTTTGTTGGCATGAATTGAGTCAAATAGTGACGCAATCCTTTCCCATCACGCAAGAGATAAAAGAGCATGAAAGGAACGATAATCAAGGCAACAATCACTTGAGAAGCACCGCTAATAAAGGCGCTCACCCAGTTGACTGCCTGTGAAGATACTTTACTTGCCCAAACTGTAGCCTGACTTGAGAAGTTTGTCAAAACTTGCTCTAACTGAGGTCTAAAATCATCTGGTAAACGCTTGGTGACCAAATCATCAATAACTCGATCAGCATCTTCGAGATAGATTGGTACATTTCTTGCAAAGGTTAAAACTTGACGTTGCAGATTTGGAATAGCCACTGCCAAGCCCCAAATGATAAAGAGAGCGATGATGACAAAGACAATACTGATTGCGATGA
This sequence comes from Streptococcus gwangjuensis, assembly GCF_028156745.1. Taxonomy (GTDB): domain Bacteria; phylum Bacillota; class Bacilli; order Lactobacillales; family Streptococcaceae; genus Streptococcus; species Streptococcus gwangjuense_A. The sequence continues at coordinate 148,598 of NZ_JAODJG010000021.1, read as the reverse complement.
CGCGATTAATCTTATGCTTCTCCATCCAATCAACGATAGGATTCAATAAATAGTATAGTAAACCAGATAGAATGACTGGTAACATCACAACTGCCAAGAAATCTAAAACAGGTGAAAATAGAAAACTAATCTTACTTAAAATAAAAAGATTCAGTCCCAATAATAAGGTTACCAAAAATACAGTAATTGCCTTGTTATCCAAAAACCACTTGAAAAACCAAGATAGGCTAAAATGTTTCTCTTTTTGCTCCATAAATACTTCCTTTCTGTTATTCTCTCATTATACCATTTTTAAATCAAAATAACTCTTTTTTAAAGTGCTTACATACTACTCAATTGCATCGCATAGCATATTATAAATTCATTTTGTGATATAATAGACTTATCTTTATAAAGAGGTATAGTCATGAAAGAAACTGTTTATTTTGGAACTTATACACGTCGTACTTCCCAAGGGATTTACAAGGCAGACTTTGATACAGAAACTGGTCAGCTTTCAAATCTAGAACTTTTTGTACCTGAACCAAGTCCGACCTACCTTGTCTTTGACCAGCACCAACATTTATACACTGTTGGTAGTCAAGACGATAAGGGGGGCATTGCAGCCTATCAAACTGATGGAACCTTATTAAATCATGTCGTGGAAAAAGGAGCTCCCCACTGTTATGTTGCCGTTGATGAAAAGCGTGATTTGGTGTACGCGGCAAACTACCACAAGGGACAGGTCCTTGTTTATAAACGCAAGGAAGATGGCAGTCTTCTACTTAGTGATGTAGATCAACACAGTGGCCAAGGTCCACATGAGAATCAAGCTTCTCCCCATGTTCACTTTACTGATTTAACACCTGACAACTATCTAGTGACCTGTGATTTAGGAACTGACCAAGTAATTACTTATGATCTTAATCCAGAAGGGAAATTATCTAAACTCTATACATATCACAGCCAGCCAGGAGCAGGCTCGCGTCATATCATTTTCCATAACCACTATAAAATTGCTTATCTGATTTGTGAACTCAATAGTACTATAGAAGTTTTAATCTACGATGGTGTTGGCGAATTTGAACGCATGCAAGTTATTTCAACTCTACCAGACGGTTATGAAGGCTTTAATGGTACTGCTGCTATTCGTCTCTCTAAAGACGGTAAATTCCTCTACGCCTCTAACCGTGGTCATGATTCTATCGCAGTATATACAATCCTTGCGGACGGTAGTTTAGAGTTGTTAGAAATCGTTCCGACACATGGTCAGACTCCACGTGATTTTGATTTGACACCGGATCAAGAATTTGTCATTGCTGTCCATCAGGAATCTGACAATGCAACCGTCTTTAAACGCAATCCTGAAACTGGTCGTCTAGCAGAACTTTCTAATGACTTCCATGTCCCAGAAGCAGTCTGCATCAGTTTTGCTAATTAACATAATTATAACTGATCAACTAACGGAGCTACACACCAAAGACAAACATCATTTTAGTGTTTGTCTTTTTTATATCTACAAATTACTTTCCTCAAAAAAGATGTAACCTTTCTCAAAACAATTTTTCCATGAAAAGTAAAAATATTTCACAGCCATCATTCATTTGTCTCACACATAACGGAGCTAGACGGACTAATAGTGACATAATGAAAAAGAACCTTGCAAAGCAAGATTCTTTTAGTGTCTGACTTAAATAATTGTTCTTCTGGGAACTAAATCGAATTAAGCTTCGATTTCTGTAACCATACCTGAACCAACAGTACGTCCACCCTCACGGATAGAGAATGTAGTACCTTGTTCTACGGCGATTGGGTGGATCAACTCAACGTCGATTGTCACGTTATCACCAGGCATTACCATTTCAGTACCTGCTGGAAGTTCGATTGAACCTGTAACGTCAGTAGTACGGAAGTAGAATTGTGGACGGTAGTTGTTGAAGAATGGAGTGTGACGTCCACCTTCTTCTTTAGTAAGGATGTAAACTTCACCTTTGAATTTAGTGTGTGGGTTGATTGAACCTGGTTTAGCGATAACTTGTCCACGTTCGATTTCGTCACGTTGAACACCACGAAGAAGGACACCTACGTTATCTCCGGCAAGACCTTCGTCAAGTTGTTTACGGAACATTTCAACACCAGTAACAACTGCTTTTTGAGTTTCTTCTTTGATACCAACGATTTCGATTTCGTCGTTGACTTTAACGATACCACGGTCGATACGTCCTGAAGCAACTGTACCACGTCCAGTGATTGAGAATACGTCTTCGACTGGAAGAAGCAATGGTTTGTCAGTGTCACGTTCTGGTTCTGGGATGTACTCATCAACTGTGTTCATCAATTCCATAACGATGTCTTCGTATTTAGTGTCACCTTCAAGGGCTTTAAGAGCTGATCCTTGGATAACTGGAAGATCGTCACCTGGGAAGTCGTATTCTGACAATAGGTCACGGATTTCCATTTCAACCAATTCAAGCAATTCTTCGTCATCAACCAAGTCAACTTTGTTCATGAAAACGATAAGGTGTTTAACACCAACCTGACGTGAAAGAAGGATGTGCTCACGAGTTTGTGGCATTGGTCCGTCAGTTGAAGCTACTACAAGGATAGCTCCGTCCATTTGAGCGGCACCAGTGATCATGTTTTTAACGTAGTCCGCGTGTCCTGGAGCGTCGATGTGAGCGTAGTGACGTTTTTCAGTTTCGTACTCAACGTGCGCAGTGTTGATTGTGATACCGCGTTCGCGTTCTTCTGGAGCAGCATCGATAGACGCATAGTCTTTAGGTTGGTTAACTGATGAAGGCAAGCGACGTGCCAAAACAGTTGTGATAGCTGCAGTTAGGGTAGTTTTACCGTGGTCAACGTGTCCGATAGTACCAATGTTAACGTGTGGTTTACTACGATCGTATTTTTCTTTTGCCATTTGAGTAAAAGCCTCCAATAAAATATATTTTATAGATAGACAGTAGGCAATACAGTCTAACTTTCCTTACTATTTTATCAAATTTCAGCTAAATTGCAAGTGTTTTACAAAGTTTTTGTGAATTATTCTTAATCTACTAATCTAAACGGAACTTCCACTCCTATCACTTGCCTAAATAAAAAGAAAAATCAGGGTTCTCCTGACTTTTACTTAGCTAATTCTCTTTCTCGTTCTTTCATTATTTTATGATTTTCATACAACCGAGATAAAAACTTAGAAATTTCTTTTAAGATAGAATAGGTTGGCACTGCGACAATCATACCAATAACACCATAGATATTACTTGATAACAAAAGTAATACTAAAATCGTAATTGGATGGACCTTCATCACTCCACCTACGATCCGAGGGTAGAGGATGTTTCCATCTACTTGTTGAATGATCAGCATATAAACAACTGCAATCAGCATTCTATGAGGATCAGTAAAGACATTTGCGATAATCATCGGAATCAGACCAATGCTTGGCCCTACATAAGGAATGAGATTGGCTAATCCTGAAAAGATAGCGAAAACCAAAGCGTACTTCAAACCGATTACGCTATATCCAATAAAGGCTAAACAACCAATAATAATCGCATCAATGGCAACTCCACTAATATATCGAGAGATTGTAGCATTCAAATTTTTTAAAAGACCTGTAATATGCAACTTATCACGCTTTAAAACAGTACGTTCAAGCATCGGTAAGAATTTGTGACCATCTAACAAAAAATAAATTAAAAATACAGGGGTCATGATAATAATCAAAACAGTACTAAAGAGCGCAGATAGGACACTTCCGACACTATTCGTTACACTATTTAGGATATTTTGTAGAATATCTACATACGATAGATTTAACTGTTGAAAAGTCGCTTGAATGTCTAAATTTTGAAAGACTGGATAAGTAGATAAATCCACAATCAAATCTTGCAAACGACTGTAGATTGTCTGACTTGTTGCTATCAAACTGGTCAACTGATTAATCAAAATCGGTAAGAGATAGACTACCCCAATAACTAACCCCCAGACCAAGGCGCACAAGGTTAGTAGAATACCAATGATACGGTTAATTTTGAAATACTTTTGTAAAAAATTTACAATAGGATTGGTTAAATAATATAAAAAACCACCTAAAAGAAAGGGAATCATTATAGTGTTTGCGACGCTTACAAAAGGTGTAATAATCGCTCCCATCTGTCTCCATAAATAAAAGATGATGGTTAATAGTAAAATCTCACTGGTCCAAAAAAATAATTTATTCTTACGAAACATGGGGTACCTCCATTTATCTATTTTACCACACTTTCAAAAAAGCTTCTTTCTTATATCATGAAACTGGGAATATTTTTTTCTTTATGTTAGAATAAACTTACTATGAAAAAAATTATTTTAACTCTATTAAGCCTGTCCCTTATTGGCTCAGCATCTACTGTTGCTGCTCAAGATTTTAATATTGCTGCTAAACATGCAATTGCCGTTGAGGCGAATACTGGTAAAATTCTCTACGAGAAAGATGCAACTCAGCCAGTTGAAATTGCTTCAATCACAAAATTGATTACTGTTTATCTTGTCTATGAAGCCTTGGAAAACGGCAGTATTACACTATCAACTCCGGTAGATATTTCTGATTATCCTTACAAATTAACGACAAATTCTGAAACAAGTAACGTTCCTATGGAAGCTCGTAATTATACCGTTGAGCAGCTACTGGAAGCAACATTAGTTTCCAGTGCTAACAGTGCAGCTATTGCTCTAGCTGAGAAAATTGCTGGCTCAGAAAAAGATTTCGTCGATATGATGCGCGCAAAGCTCTTAGAATGGGGAATTCAGGATGCCACTGTTGTCAATACGACGGGTCTTAACAATGAGAGTCTAGGTGATAACATTTACCCAGGCTCTAAAAAAGATGAGGAAAATAAGCTCAGTGCTTATGATGTCGCTATCGTTGCTCGCAACCTCATCAAAAAATACCCACAAGTCTTAGAAATCACGAAAAAACCTTCCTCTACTTTTGCGGGAATGACAATCACTTCTACCAACTATATGTTAGAAGGCATGCCTGCTTATCGAGGTGGTTTTGACGGACTTAAGACAGGAACAACAGACAAAGCTGGAGAATCTTTTGTTGGTACTACTTTCGAAAAAGGAATGAGGGTTATCACAGTTGTTTTGAATGCAGATCATCAAGACAATAATCCTTACGCTCGCTTCACAGCTACATCCTCACTAATGGATTATATCTCTTCTACATTCACACTTCGTAAAATCGTTCAGAAAGGCGATGCCTATCAAGATAGCAAAGCCCCTGTACAGGATGGAAAAGAAGATACAGTCACTGCTGTTGCCAAAGATGATATTTCTCTAATTGAACGTGTTGGAGGTCAATCTTCCCAATCTATTCAATTCACACCTGATGCTAAGGCAATTCCAGCACCACTTGAAGCCGGAACAGTGGTCGGACATTTGACTTATGAAGACTCAGACTTGGTTGGTCAAGGTTACATTACCACAGAACGGCCTAGTTTTGAAATGGTAGCAGAAAAGAAAGTTGAAAAAGCCTTCTTTTTAAAAGTTTGGTGGAATCAGTTTATCCGCTTTATCAACGAGAAGCTATGATATAATAAACTTCTTAAAGCTAAAAAATAAATATTATGTTTAAAGAAAAAGAAAGGGAATCTGTATAATACAGTACTCCCTTCTTTTTTTAAACTTAATTTATTGATAGCAAAAATCCCCTAAATCTTAGATTAATACTATCTAAAATCTAGGGGTTTGATTGTATAAATACTATTTTAAAATCTTGATTCTAGTTCATTTCTTTAAAGGCTGCTTCTGCATCCTCGTTGCTGATGACACCAAATTGAATCTTTCCAATCTTTCCTTGACTATCAATCAGGTATTCTGTAGGAATGCTTCGAATTTGATAAGCTTGGAAGGTGGTTCCTTTTGTGTCATAAAGTACTGGGATATCTTTATATCCTTGATCTTGGAACCATTGTGGAAATTGCTCGACAGTTTTTTCACCTTGAATTCCTGGTGCAATGACACTAAGAATTTCAAAATCACGATCTGGTTTCGCAGCTAATTCCATCAACTCTGGCATACTTTTCTTACATGGACCACACCATGAAGCCCAAAACTTCAAATAAACCTTTTTCCCCTTATAATCCGATAACTTGACTTCTTTGCCATCCATTGATTGCAAGGTAAAGTCTGGAGCCTCTTTTCCAACAGCAATTTGTTGTACAGGCGTTTGTTGCTGTTGTTTTGGAGATTGTTCTGGTGCTTGAGTCTTTTTACTTTCTTCCTCACCACAGGCCATCAATACAACTAGTGACAAGAGGCTTAAGCCAGCAAACATTACTTTTTTCATCTTTTTCTCCTTTATTCAAAAATTCCAGCTAGAACATTTACTTGTCCTAATAGTAACAAAATTCCCATTAAAATAATGAGGAAACCACCAATTTTCTTCAGTAGCATCATATGACGCTTGAGTTTACTAAAATAAGGCATCACTACGCCTGAAGCTAGAGCCAAGACCAAGAAAGGAATGGCCATTCCAAGAGTGTAAATCAAGGTATAGATAGCTCCTTGCCAAGCGCCATTGCCTCCAGAAGCCGCAAGTGCTAAAACAGAACTTAAAACTGGACCAATACAAGGCGTCCAACCAAAGCTAAAGGTAATACCAAGCAAAAAGGCTGACCAATAACGATTGGCTGCTGATTGCTTGAAGGTAAAGCTTTTTTGAATCTCTAATTTCTTAAAATGAAAAATTTCCATCTGGTGTAGGCCTAAAATGATGATAATTGTTCCCATGGTATAGCGAAACCAATTTGCATAGAGAATATTACCAAAGTAACCAGCACCAAATCCTAAGATAAAGAAAATGAGAGAGATACCTGCAATAAAGCAAAGTGTTCGAATCAAACCTGACCAGGCAACTTTTTTCCCAAATAATGAAAAACTTTTTGCACTATCCTGATCATCCAATAAGATACCAGTATAGACAGGTAACAGAGGGAAAATGCAAGGGGAAAAGAAGGACAAGATCCCTGCTAAAAAAACAGAGATTGAAAATACTATCGTTTCCAATAACGAACCAACTTTCTTAATAATTCTAATTCTATTTTACTATAATCAATTTTATTTGTATGATTTCTGCTACGCAAATTGAACTATGCTATCTTTTAATTATCTTTTATATCACTAGAAGATTCTAATTTTGCATCAGTTTTGCCCCTTAAGAATACATAAAAAATGAACTTGATAATTCAAGTTCATTTTTCTTATAGTCTTTTTCCGACATTAATACGGTTAATGGCACGTTGCAAAGCAATCTTAGCACGACGTTCTTGGTCAATCAAGTGTTTGTCTTGTGCTTCTTCAATTTCACGCTCTGCTCGAAGTTTGGCACGTTCTGCACGACTAACATCGATATCACGAGCACGTTCTGCAGAATCAGCAACGATTGTGATGATATCATTGGCAATTTCAATAACGCCTCCGTTTACTGCAATCCAGTTCACGTGATCTTCATCATCAATACGTTTCACCTTTACTTCATCAACTGCTAAAACCGCAATCATATTTTCATGTCGTGGCAAGATCCCCATCTCACCATCCAGAGTTCGAACCGATACATAGCTGGCATGGTGATCATAGACGAGACCATCTGGTGTCACGATCTGGACAGTTAACTGAGCCATAGATCACCTCTTAAAATCCCATTTTTTCAGCTTTTGCAATCACATCTTCGATAGAACCTACACCACGGAAGGCATCTTCTGGCAAGTGGTCATGTTTACCATCAAGGATTTCCTTAAAGCCACGTACAGTTTCAGCAACTGGAACATAAGAACCTGGCTGACCAGTAAATTGTTCCGCAACATTGAAGTTTTGTGACAAGAAGAACTGGATACGACGGGCACGAGCAACCAAGGTCTTTTCTTCATCAGAAAGCTCATCCATACCAAGGATAGCAATGATATCTTGCAATTCATGGTAACGTTGAAGAACACGTTTTACTTCTGCAGCAACTGCGTAGTGCTCTTCTCCAACGATTTCAGGTGCCAAGGCACGTGAGCTTGAAGCAAGTGGATCCACGGCTGGGTAGATACCCAATTGTACCAACTTACGTTCCAAGTTTGTTGTAGAATCCAAGTGAGCGAAGGCTGTTGCTGGCGCTGGGTCAGTATAGTCATCCGCTGGCACATAGATAGCCTGGATAGAGGTTACAGAACCCTTCTTGGTTGATGTGATACGCTCTTGCAATTGACCCATTTCTGTAGCAAGTGTTGGTTGGTAACCAACGGCTGATGGCATACGACCCAAAAGGGCGGATACTTCTGAACCAGCTTGAGTGAAACGGAAGATATTATCAATAAAGAGAAGCACGTCTTGGCCTTCCACATCACGGAAGTATTCAGCGATTGTCAAACCAGTAAGGGCAACACGCATACGTGCTCCTGGTGGCTCATTCATCTGACCAAATACCATGGCGGTTTTCTCGATAACACCTGATTCTTTCATTTCCCAGTAAAGGTCGTTCCCCTCACGAGTACGTTCCCCAACACCAGTAAATACTGAAATACCACCGTGTTCTTGGGCAATGTTGTGAATCAATTCTTGAATCAAGACAGTTTTACCAACTCCGGCACCACCGAAAAGTCCAACTTTACCACCTTTTAGATAAGGGGCAAGAAGGTCGATAACCTTAATCCCTGTTTCAAGGATTTCAGAAGAGGTAGACAACTCATCAAAAGTTGGAGCTTTTTTATGAATTGGCTGACGCTCTGCATCTTCTGTAAAAGGAGCTTCCAAGTCAATGGTATCTCCCAAAACATTGAAGACACGTCCCAAAGTTTCTTTACCTACTGGTACAGAGATTGGACGACCTGTGTCCAATACTTCCATTCCACGAGTCAACCCATCTGTTGATTCCATGGCGATAGTACGGACCATACCATCTCCCAACTCCAAGGCTACTTCAAGGACGATTTTTGTTTTTCTTTCGTCATTTTTGTAGACGACAAGTGCATTGTTAATCTCAGGAAGTTTTTCCCCCGCTGCAAACAAGACGTCTACAACGGGACCGATAACCTGAGCAATTTTACCTGAACTCATCTCCTTCTCCTATTCTATATAAGATACTGTCGGTTCCTAGTTTAACTAGGTCCTAAGTTCATTTTCATACGAGCTGGACTAGAGCCTATTCTAAGGCACTAGCTCCTGCTACGATTTCTGTAATTTCTTGTGTAATCGCCGCCTGTCTGGCACGGTTATACTGAATTGTCAAATCATTAATGACTTTCTTAGCATTATCTGTCGCTGTTTGCATGGCTGTCATACCCGCAGCATTTTCAGCTGTCTTAGCGTCGATAATAGCACCATAAATCATACTTTCTGCAAACTGAGGCAACAACTGCTCCAAAATTTCTTCTCGGCTAGTTTCCAATTCAAAGGTCAAGCTGTAACTGTCATCTGCTTCATTTGGATCCAAGTCAACAATTGGAAGCATTTGTTCCACACGCATTTGACTGGTTAGCGTATTGACATGGTGGTTATAGCAGACATAGAGTTCATCAAAAAGTTCATTTTGGTACATTTCAACAGTTTTTGAAATAATCTTACGAACTTCATCAAAGCTTGGTTGATCTGCCAAGCCACGTAGTTCATAAAGTGGTTGAATACCACGAGCCTTAAAGAAATCAGCTCCCATTCCACCAATACAGATCATTTCAAAACCTTTACCGTCTGGATGGTATTCCTCCTTCAACTCCATAACGGCTTTCAGAATAGAGGAATTATAACCTCCAACCAAACCTCGGTCTGAAGTAATGACGATATAGCCTGTCTTCTTAACTGGACGGCTAATCAACATCGGATTCGATGAACTACCAGCTCCATTCCCATGAAGAATATCCGTCAAAAGTTTACGAACTTTCTGAGCATAAACTTGGAAGTTGCGAGCAGCTTCTTCAGAACGACCTAGCTTAGCAGCTGATACCATCTGCATGGCATTAGTGATTTGACTCGTATTTTTTGTTGAGGCGATTTTTGTTTTAATATCATTTAGAGATACTGCCATCTGACACCTCTATTCTTATTGGAAGCTGGTTTGATTGAGAAACTCTGTAATCGCAGCATCCAAGACTGCTTCTTCTGGCAAGTCTTTTGTATCACGAATGGTTTCTAAAATCTCTGGATGTTGAGCATCAAAGAAAGCATGGAACTCTTCCTCGAAACGAACAATATCATCTACTGGAACAGTATCCAAGAAACCATGTGTCAAAGCATAGAGAATGGTTACTTGTTTCTCAACAGGTAATGGTTTATGAACAGGTTGTTTCAAGACCTCAACTGTACGACGTCCACGGTTCAACTTAGCCTGTGTTGCCGCATCTAAGTCAGAACCAAACTTAGTGAAGGCTTCCAACTCACGGTATGAAGCAAGGTCGATACGAAGTGTACCAGCAACCTTTTTCATGGCTTTGATTTGTGCAGAACCACCTACACGTGATACAGATGAACCCGCATCGATGGCTGGACGAATACCTGCATTGAAGAGACCATCGCCAAGGAAGATTTGTCCGTCAGTGATAGAAATCACGTTGGTTGCGATATAGGCTGAGATATCTCCTGCTTGTGTCTCGATAAACGGTAGGGCTGTAATAGATCCACCACCAAGTTCATCAGAAACTTTAGCTGAGCGCTCAAGCAAACGGCTGTGAAGGTAGAAAACATCCCCTGGGAAGGCCTCACGACCTGGAGGACGACGAAGCAAGAGAGACAGTTCACGATAAGCTACCGCTTGTTTTGATAAATCATCATAAACAATCAAAACATGTTTCCCTTGGTACATAAATTCTTCTGCCATGGCAACCCCAGCATAAGGAGCTAAGAAGAGCAATGGAGATGGTTGTGAAGCAGAGGCTGTCACAACGATTGTGTAATCCAAGGCACCGTACTGACGAAGTGTTTCTACTTGCGTACGAACTGTTGATTCTTTTTGTCCAATAGCGACATAAATACAGATCATATCTTGACCCTTTTGGTTCAAGATTGTATCAATCGCAATGGTTGTTTTCCCTGTCTGACGGTCACCGATAATCAACTCACGTTGACCACGACCAATTGGAACAAGGGCGTCAATAGCTTTCAAACCAGTTTGCAATGGTTCTGATACAGACTTACGTTGCATAACACCAGGAGCTGGCGCTTCAACTGGACGAGTTTTATCAGTGTGGATTTCTCCAAGACCGTCAACTGGACGACCAAGCGGATCCACAACACGACCAATCAGACTTTCACCTACAGGGACTTCCATGATTTTACCTGTACGGCGGATTGTATCGCCTTCACGGATATCTGTAAAGTCACCCAGGATGATAATACCAACGTCTGTTGACTCCAAGTTTTGAGCCATACCATAAGAGCCGTTTTCAAAAATCAACAACTCTCCACTCATGGCATTTTCAAGGCCGTGAGCACGCGCGATACCATCCCCGATATAGGTTACAACACCTGTTTCAGTCACATCAAAATTGGGTTTGAAATTTTCAATTTGTTGCTTAATTAAAGCGCTGATTTCTTGTGCGTTAATTGCCAAAAGAACACCACTTTCTATTTCAAATTTTCTTTAACAACTTTAAGTTGTTGTTTAATACTCACATCAATTGTCTTGTGATTGGCAAAAATGACAAAACCACCAATAAGACTTTCATCGATTTCTTCTTTTACACTCCTTACTTTAAGAGACATTTTTTTCTCAATCAAAGGGAGCAAGCGACTCTTTTGTTCATCTGTTAAAGGATGAGCTGATCTAATCGTCACTTCAAATCGATTTGTTTCTTTTTCAAGTCGGTTCAAGCAATCTACAAGAATATCATAAAAAAGATTTGCTCTGTGATTGTAGATAAGAACCTGGATAAAGTTTTGCAATAAAGATGACACTGAATCTTGGAAGAACGCAATCGTTTTTTCCTTGTCAGACTCGTCTACTGCCACTTTTTTTAAAAAAGAAGGTAAGCCTGTTTCTTCAGCAACTTGCTTGATTTGAGCTAAGTCTGAAAAGACACGGTCTTCTTCTCCTTTTTCTAAAACCAATTGGACAAAAGGCATGCTGTATTTTTCAATTACCTTTACTGTTTTCTTGTCCATTAAGCTTCTCCTAACTGATCGATATACTGATCAATGAGTTCTTTATGGGCATGACCGTCAAGGTTTTGTGAGATGATTTTACCAGCCAAGCTGATTGTCAAATCTGCTACCTCACCCTTAACGCTTTGTAAAGCTTCAGCTTTATTTTGAGCAATTTCTTGGTTCGCTTTTTCTTTCAAGCGTCCTGCTTCTAGCTTAGCATCTGCTAAAATACTAGCTTTGCTTTTCTCAGCTGTTTCTTTCGCATTCTCAATGATTGTCTTAGCTTCTTTACGACTACCAGCCAATTCATCTTCGCGTTTTTGAGCCAATACTTCTGCTTTTTGACGTGCTTGTTCAGCTCCGTCAATATCTGCTGCAATTTTTTCTGCTCTTTGTTCGAAAATGCTAGTCAAATTTGACCAAGCGTATTTCTTAACCAAGACTAGCAAGAGAATAAAGGAACCAGCGATTAGTATAAAATCACCAAGTAATTCACCTACTGTTACATTCATAAACTACTCCTTTCTATTCTTCATCATTAATTTTATTTCCTAGGTACATTGAAGATAACAATGTAAATACATATGCTTGTACACAAGAAATAAAAACAGAAAATGCAGTCCAGATTAGATTTGTTCCAAAAGCAATAGGATACCAATAGAAGGCCTGATGAGAAAGTAGGACTAACATACTTGCCATCACTTCTCCTGCAAAGATATTACCAAAGACCCGCAATGCAAGTGAAAGGAGATTGGTAACTTCTTCTAAGAGATTCATTGGTGTCATAAAACCTGGTGTTACAAATGCTTTTAAATACTTTTTGATTCCACGACGACGAATTCCTTCTACGTGAGTCATTAAGATAATTGTAAAAGACAAGACCAAGTCAAATGACAAATTTGCTGTTGGTGAGGTCCAAAGATTTACACCATCTGTAGTCTGAATTCTAGCCATTAAGCCAATATTATTTGCAATGGCCATAAATAGGAATAAACAGAAATAAAAGAGAGAATAATCCTTTATCATTGGACCAAGGTTTGATTTTGTAAATCCAACAACAAAATCAAATAAATACTCTAATACATTTTGTTTTCCTGTGGGTCTCAAAGTCATATTTCGAGTTGCCCAATAAATAAAGCCAAAAATAAGTGCTACAGTCAACAAAGTCAAAACTACTATGGTTAAATTAAAGGTAACAGGACCAATATTGATGGTTGGATTAATACTTTCTTCCATCTAAAATCCTCCCTTTTTCAATTTATACTTCTTTTATTTGATGATAAATGAAAAGACAAGAGTAACGAAGAAAGTACCTTCAATAAAGGCAACCCCTAGGATCATCAAACTACGTAGTTCTGAGATGATATCTGGTTGGCGAGCAACTGATTTCAACAAACCGTTCATCAACATACCTTCACCAAGAGATACACCCATACAGGCAAGACATAGACCGAAAAATGTTAAATTCATGACGAATTCTCCTTTTAATTAAAATTTACTTACTTAGTTTAGTCCTAAAAATTGGATTTGTCAACTTTTTACCAACATTGAAAGCGCTTAACGGAAATTATTTACAATTTTACTATTTTTGAGTCTATTATATAGAAAACTTTGGAAAAAAATTGTAATAAATCCGTCCATTATCTAGACCTTTCTGAAAAATAATGAAAAAATCCGAGATGAAATCTCGGATGGAAATTAATATATTTTCTTTAACCTAAGGTTCTTTAGTAAGTAGGATTAAAGGGAAAGCAACTAGAAAGCTTTCGTCTCCTACATGTTTATTAAGCACGCACTGTGACGCTAGTTCCATCTTCCTTATAAAGATTGATGAGACCTTCTTTAAGAGCTCGAACCATGTCTCCAGCTTGAACAGGTTGTGGGACTTTGATTGTCAAGAGTTCCATTGGATTTGGAGCGCGGTCTATTTTATTGCCTTTGGCATCATGTAAATTTTCGATATACGTTTCAAAATGACGGAAACCTGGGCCATAAAACTCAACTTGGTCTCCTTCGTTAATAACGTTCCGTTGACGAATAGTTGCTGTTTGTGTCGCATCATCATAAGAAACCACTTCAGCAACAAACTTATACTCAGGAATTTTACGACGAGCACCAAACAACTGCTCATTTTCCGATGGTGTACCGTAGTAGAAACCTGTTGCTAATTCACGTTGGGCAACCTTCCACATCTCATCAATCAAGTCTTGCTTGATAGCTTCAAACTTCTCTGGACTCTCTAGATAAGCATCAACAGCCGCCTTGTAGCAGTTGGTTACAGTTGAAACATAGTGAATAGACTTCATACGTCCTTCGATTTTTAGACTGTCCACACCGTTTTCAATCATATCTGGGATATGGTCAATCATAGACATATCAACGGCAGACATCGAAAATTCTTCAGGAATTTCACCTTTGAGGCTCTTGCGTTCTTGGCCAAAAGGCATATCGTAGAGGTCATATTTCCAACGACAAGACTGAGAACAACCCCCACGGTTAGCATCACGCATACTCATGTGGTTTGAAAGAGTACAACGACCAGAGTAAGAAATACACATGGCTCCGTGGACAAAGGCTTCAATCTCAACATCTGTACGTTTGCGGATTTCAGCTAATTCTTCCATCGAAACCTCACGCGCCAAAACGACACGAGTCAAGCCCAGTTCTTTCCAGAACTCAAGGGTTTCATAGTTGGTGGCACTTGCTTGGGTAGAAAGGTGGATTTCAAGACCTGGTGCTTCAGTCGCTGCAATCATAATCAAAGCTGGGTCAGATACGATAACTGCTGCAATCCCGATATCACGCAGTTTACGGAACCACTCACCAGCACCAGCTTCATTTCCTTCGTGCATAACCATGTTGGCAGCCACATAAACCTTAGCACCGTACTTAGCCGCAAACTGTACGCCTTCTTCCATCTGTTCGAAAGTAAAGTTTCCGGCACGGCTACGAAGACCATAGGCCTGACCACCGATAAAGACAGCATCCGCTCCATATTGAACAGCTACTTTTAGCTTCTCTAAAGTCCCTGCAGGTGATAAAACCTCTGGACGTTTTAATGTTTTTGTCATGTTTTCTCCTATTTGCAATATAAAAGTTTGACGTTTTTCCTTCTCATTTTATAGTAAATAAGCGATAAAATCAAGCCTAGACAGATTGTTTTGACAATTCTAATCTTTTAAGGCTTGCAAACTAACTGTTAATTTGTCGAAAATTCACCCAGTTTTAACAAGTAGTCAAAAATCTAGATAAAGTAAAAAACCAGTATCCAAAGATACTGGCTCTTTAAACTACATAAATTAGTCCTTAGATGACTACTCCCACTCAACTGTTGCAGGTGGTTTACTTGTAATATCGTAGACGATGCGGTTAACATGGTCTACTTCGTTTACGATACGTACAGAAATCTTTTGAAGAACTTCCCAAGGAATCTTTGCAAAGTCAGCTGTCATACCATCGATAGAGGTAATAGCACGGATTGCAATCGTGTAGTCATAAGTACGACCGTCACCCATAACCCCAACTGAGCGAACGCCTGTGTTAACAGTGAAATATTGCCAAATATCGCGGTCAAGGCCAGCTTTGGCAATTTCCTCACGCAGAATAGCGTCTGACTCACGAACAGTCTCTAGTTTCTCTTCAGTAATTTCTCCCATGACACGGATAGCAAGGCCTGGTCCTGGGAATGGTTGGCGCCATACGATATGGTCTGGCATACCAAGCTCTGTACCAAGAGCACGAACTTCGTCTTTATAGAGAGTGTTGAGTGGTTCGATCAATTCAAACTGCATGTCTTCTGGAAGACCACCCACGTTGTGGTGTGACTTGATAGTTTGAGCTGTATCTGTACCAGACTCGATAACGTCTGTATATAAGGTACCTTGAGCAAGGAATTTCACATCTTTGAGCTTGCTTGCTTCGTCATCGAATACATACACAAATTCATTACCGATGATTTTACGTTTTTGCTCAGGGTCAGAAACGCCAGCAAGTTTGTCAAGGAAACGTTTAGCAGCGTCTGCTTTGACGATATTCAAACCAAACTTACCACCAAGCATGTCCATAACTTGGTCTGCTTCTCCTTTACGAAGAAGACCATGATCCACGAAGATACAGATCAATTGATCGCCAATCGCTTTTTGGAGAAGAACTCCAACAACTGAAGAGTCAACACCACCTGATAGACCAAGAAGGACACGTTTATCACCGACGGTTTCACGAATTTTATTGATCTGCATATCGATGAAGTTATCCATTGACCAGTCGCCTTTAGCCTTACAAATGTTAAGGGCAAAGTTACGAAGGATATCATTTCCGTATACAGAATGACGAACTTCTGGGTGGAATTGGATACCGTAAATGTGTTTATCTGGGTTTTCAATGGCTGCGTATGGGCAGTCAGCTGATGTACCTGTACGAACAAAGTCAGCAGGAATCTCGGTAACTGCATCACCATGGCTCATCAAAACAGTCTGTTCATCAGGTGTTGATTCAAAAAGAGCTGATGGTGTGTGAGTTAGGGTTGATTGACCATATTCACGATTTCCAGCATCACCTGCGGGAACAACTTTTCCTCCAAGTTTATGGGTCAACAACTGCATACCATAACAGATTCCCAAAATAGGAATTCCAAGTTCGAAGATTTCTGGGTCAATATCAAATGAACCATCTTCGTATACAGAGTTTGGACCACCTGATAGGATAATTCCTACAGGATTGATTTCACGAACTTCAGCAGCTGAAATTTTATGGCTTTTTAGTTCTGAAAAAACGCCAATTTCACGGATACGGCGTGAAATCAGCTGGTTGTATTGGCTACCATAGTCCAATACGATGATTTTTTCTACATCTTGCAAATCAGTTGAAATGTTGCTCATCTTTTTCCTTTCTCAAAAGAAATATCTTTTTTCAATATTCTATCACAAATAAGGGCGAATTACCAACTAAACAAGGCGAAGTTTGACTTTTTCTAGTTTATTGGGGTACAATAGAGAAAAGATAGAAATGAAGTGAAAAATATGCTACCTGCTTATATGAAAATCCATGATCAGATTAAAAAGGATATTGACGAACATCGTTGGGCCATTGGCGAGAGGCTTCCCAGTGAACGAGATTTAGCAGAGCAGTTTGCGGTTAGTCGCATGACTCTCCGCCAAGCCGTATCTCTATTAGTCGAAGAAGGTGTCTTAGAGCGCCGTGTAGGAAGCGGCACCTTTGTTTCCAGTACTCGAGTACAAGAAAAGATGCGAGGGACAACCAGTTTTACTGAAATTGTTAAGTCCCAAGGTAAAGTCCCCTCTAGCCAACTCATTTCCTACAGAAAGACCATTCCCAATGAGCAGGAAGTTGCCAAGCTAGGAATTTCTCCTACGGAAAATATTATCCGAATGGAACGGGTTCGCTATGCCGACCAAGTTCCTCTGGTTTATGAAGTTGCTTCTATTCCGGAAAAATTCATTAAAGATTTTAATAAAGAAGAAATCACCAGTCATTTCTTCCAAACCCTACAAAAACATGGCTATCGTATCGGCAAATCACAGCAGACTATCTATGCTCGTCTCGCTAAAGAAAAAATTGCCCACTATTTGGAAGTTGAAAAAGGACATGCTATTCTTGGACTGACTCAAGTTTCCTACCTAGAAGATGGGACAGCTTTTGAATACGTAAAAAGTCAGTATGTAGGCGAACGTTTTGAATTTTATCTTGAGAATAACTAGTCTAGAAAGGCTAGTTATTTTGTTATATGACTGATAGTTACATAACAAAAAAGCATAGAATCAAGTGTTCAAAAACCTTGATTCTATACAGTTTTTCATAGAAATATTTACTTCATTTTCTCATCAAATGAGACTGGCATCAATCTTTTGTCTTACTTACGTTTCTTCTTCGCTTTCTTCATTTTATTAGCCATGCGTTTCATTGACTGTTTCATAGCAAATTCACCGATTTTACCTTTTAGTCCGCCACCAAACATCTGGCTCATATCTGGCATTCCTGCTCCTCCGAGAGCTGACAGGTCAGGCATACCGCCTTGTCCCATCATTCCTTCAAGGGCAGACATATCCATTCCTCCCATATTTGGCATATTTTTAGGAAGGTTGTTTGGATTGATTCCCATCTGCTTCATCATCTTGTTCATATCCCCAGACATGACACCCTGCATGAGCTGTTTGGCCTGATTAAAGTCTTTGATGAATTTATTAACTTCAACAAAGGTATTTCCAGAACCAGCAGCTATACGACGGCGACGGCTTGGATTTAACAAATCTGGATTTTCACGTTCTTCAAGTGTCATGGAAGACACAATAGCACGTTTGCGAGCAATCTGGCGCTCATCCACTTTCATGTTTTGAAGGGCTGGATTGTTAGCCATCCCTGGAATCATCTTGAGCAAGTCTTCCATCGGCCCCATGTTTTGCACCTGATCCAATTGATCGATGAAATCATTGAAATCAAAGGTGTTTTCACGCATTTTCTCAGCCATTTCAAGGGCTTTTTGCTCATCGTATTCCTGAGAAGCTTTCTCAATCAAAGTGAGCATATCCCCCATGCCAAGGATACGGCTAGACATACGGTCTGGGTGAAAGGTTTCAATGTCCGTAATCTTTTCACCCGTACCAGTGAACTTGATTGGTTTTCCAGTGATGTGACGAACCGATAGAGCCGCACCACCACGAGTATCCCCATCAATCTTGGTAAGGATGACCCCAGTGACTTCCAACTGAGCATTAAACTCACGCGCAACATTGGCCGCTTCCTGACCAATCATGGCATCAACGACAAGCAAGATTTCATTTGGTTGAGCCAAGGCTTTCACGTCACGAAGTTCATTCATCAAAAGCTCATCAATCTGCAAACGACCTGCCGTATCAATCAAGACATAATCATTATGATTAGCTTGGGCTTGTTCCAAACCTTGACGAACAATCTCAACAGCTGGAACCTCTGTCCCAAGAGCAAAAACAGGCACATCAATCTGTTGTCCCAGTGTCTTCAGCTGATCAATAGCCGCAGGACGATAGATATCCGCCGCAATCATCAAAGGACGAGCATTTTCTTCTTTCTTGAGTTTGTTGGCCAGTTTACCTGCAAAGGTTGTTTTACCGGCCCCCTGCAAACCGACCATCATGATAATCGTCGGAATCTTAGGAGACTTGATAATCTCTGCCGTATCAGAACCTAAAACGGTTGTCAGTTCCTCATCAACGATTTTAATAATTTGTTGCGCAGGATTAAGGGTATCAATGACCTCATGCCCAACTGCACGCTCACGAACTTTCTTGATAAAGTCCTTTACAACAGGCAAGGCAACGTCGGCCTCAAGCAAGGCCAAGCGAATTTCTTTGGTTGCCTCTTGGACATCAGATTCAGAGATTTTTCCTTTTTTACGTAGATTTTTAAAGACGTTCTGTAAACGTTCTGTTAAACTTTCAAATGCCATTTTTCTTCCTCTTATTCTCTATTATCAATGCTTGTTAAAATTTCTATCTGCTCTTTCAGAAAGTCATCCTTGGGATAGCGCTTCAAGATCTGGTCAAAAATCTGACTGCGGACAATGTAGTCCGAGTACATGTGCAATTTCATCTCATAATCTTCCAGAATCTTTTCTGTCCGCTTGATATTATCATAGACAGCCTGACGACTGACACCAAACTCCTCGGCAATCTCAGCTAGGCTGTAATCATCAGCGTAGTAGAGCTCGATATAATTCATTTGCTTGTCTGTCAAAAGCGCCGCATAAAATTCAAAGAGCGCATTCATACGATTGGTTTTTTCGATTTCCATAACTTTTATTATACCAAAAAATCTATTATACTTCTACATTAGAAGTCACTCTAATAAAGATAGAAAAATAATGGTAAGTTCTAAAAGCAACTTCCACATGACTTTTCAACGTAGAATTTTTTTCGATTTTCGCTTTCTTTTGAGGGGCAAGCGACTTTTTCCCCGTGTTTTTTCAGATCCAAGCCAATGTCAACTTCCAGTTGCCACTCATGAACCCAGCTTACTTGTCTAGAACTTAGTGAGTATATTTGTGGTTATTGTCTGCGACCTTAATACGAATCCCATCAATGAAAATCTCAGTTTAGTCAACAAAGAAAAGCCCTTAGAAATTTGTAGTCTAAGGACTTTGTCTTCGTTCTGGCAAATGTACATAACGTTGATCTTTTACTTTTACCCAATCACACTTCCGTTTGGTACAGCTGGATCAACTGTGAGAAGAGTTAATTTTCCATCATGTTCAGCTGATAGGATCATCCCTTGGCTAACATATTTCTTCATCATTTTACGTGGTTTGAGATTGGCAACGATTTGAACTTTCTTGCCGACCAATTCTTGTTCGTTTGGATAGTATTTTGCAATTCCTGAGAGGATTTGACGATCTTCACCATCGCCAGCATCCAAGCGGAATTGAAGCAACTTATCTGAACCTTCTACTTTAGACACTTCTTTGACTTCTGCGACACGGATTTCAACCTTGTCAAAGTCTTCAAACTTGATTTCTTCCTTGTTTAGTTTGAGTTCAACTTCGTCTGGATTCCATTCTTTTTCGACAGCTGGCTTGTTGCCTTCCATTTGTTCCTTGATATAGGCGATTTCTTCTTCCATATCGAGACGTGGGAAGATTGGTGTTCCCTTAGCAACTACAGTCACACCTGCAGGAAAATCAGCCAAGCTCAAGTTTTCAAGGCTCGCTACTTCTTCCAAGCCAAGTTGATTCAAGACTGCACGACTGGTTTCCATCATAAATGGTTCAATCAAGTGAGCGACGACACGAAGGCTGGCTGCCAAGTGGCTCATAACACTTGCTAATTGATCACGATGAGCTTCATCCTTAGCCAATACCCATGGAGCTGTTTCATCAATGTATTTATTGGTACGAGAGATAAGGGTCCAGACTGCTTCAAGGGCACGTGGGTAGTCAACTGCTTCCATATGTGTATGGTAATCAGCGATTGATTGTTCTGCAACATCAGCAAGGGCATTGTCAAATTCAGTCACGCCTTCTACATATGCAGGGACTTGACCATCAAAATATTTGTTAATCATGGAAACCGTACGGTTGAGAAGGTTTCCAAGGTCATTAGCCAATTCATAGTTGATACGGCCTACATAGTCCTCTGGTGTGAAGGTTCCGTCTGAACCAACTGGAAGGCTACGCATGAGGTAGTAACGAAGTGGATCTAGTCCATAACGCTCTACCAACATTTCAGGGTAAACAACATTCCCTTTAGACTTAGACATCTTACCGTCTTTCATGACAAACCAACCGTGAGCAATCAAACGATCTGGCAATTTGATATCTAACATCATAAGAAGGATTGGCCAGTAAATCGAGTGGAAGCGAAGGATATCTTTTCCTACCATGTGAAAGACTGTTCCATTCCAGAACTTATCAAAGTTACCGTGCTCATCTTGACCGTAGCCAAGTGCTGTCGCATAGTTAAGAAGGGCATCAATCCAAACGTAGACAACGTGTTTTGGATTCGATGGTACTGGAACACCCCATGTAAAGGTTGTACGAGATACCGCCAAGTCTTCCAAACCTGGCTCGATAAAGTTGCGAAGCATTTCATTTAGACGACCATCTGGAGTGATAAATTCAGGATGAGCTTTGAAAAATTCTACTAAACGGTCTTGGTATTTGCTGAGGCGAAGAAAATATGATTCTTCAGATACCCATTCCACTTCGTGACCTGACGGAGCAATACCGCCAGTCACATTTCCAGCTTCGTCACGGAAAACTTCCGCAAGCTGGCTTTCTGTAAAGAATTCCTCATCTGAAACTGAGTACCAACCAGAATATTCACCCAAATAGATGTCATCTTGAGCAAGCAAGCGTTCAAAAACTTGCGCTACCACTTTTTCATGGTAGTCATCAGTTGTACGGATAAATTTATCGTATGAGATATCGAGTAATTGCCAGAGTTCTTTAACCCCAACTGCCATTCCATCAACATAGTCTTGTGGTGTAATGCCAGCTTCTTCCGCTTTCTGCTGGATTTTCTGACCATGCTCATCAAGACCTGTTAAATAAAAGACATCGTAGCCCATCAGGCGTTTGTATCGAGCTAGGACATCACAGGCGATGGTTGTGTAGGCAGATCCGATATGAAGTTTACCAGATGGATAGTAAATCGGCGTTGTAATATAAAAATTCTTTTCAGACATAATTTTTCCTTTCCAGGCAAATGAAACCTGTTTTTCTAACACTTCATTATATCACATTTTTAAGAATTTTCGATAGGGAAATCCATACAAAAACAAGATAGACGAGTGTCCATCTTGTTGATCTTATTCATAACGAAGGGCTTCAATTGGATCAAGTTTCGATGCCTTGTTGGCTGGCAAGACACCAAAAATCATACCCACACTAGCCGAAACTGCAAGACTAAATAGGGCAACTGGGATTGATACTCCCACTTCTATACCCGCAATCAAACCTTGTAAAAGTAGACCAGCTATAGCGGTTAAGCCTGTTGCAATGGTTAGACCAATGACTCCACCAAGCAAGGTCAAAATCATGGATTCAATCAAGAACTGGATTAAAATATTAGCACGCGTTGCTCCCAAAGCCTTACGGAGACCAATCTCACGCGTACGCTCTGTAACAGAAACCAGCATGATGTTCATAACACCAGTCCCACCAACAAAGAGGGAAATCCCCGCAATGGCACTAATAATCGTAGTTATAAAGCCGAACAGTTGTTGTACTTCTTGGAAGGCTGCAGTCGCATCTGCCACCTGATACTCCCCTTGCTGAAGACCAGCAATCTCGGTCAATTTTCTAGCTAATTCTGGTCCCACCGTCGGTGTCAAACTGGTATCATTGACACGGAAGACAATATCAGAAATTTCATCCATATTGAAATTATTGGCAAGAGAAATATTAGTCGTAATCGGAAGTCCACCAATACCAAAAGTCTTGGCAGTCTTGGCCTCATCGCTAGTATAGACACCAATGACACGGTAACTAAAGCCACCAACATCTATAATCTGGTTAACAGCTTCTTGAGCTGAACCAAACAGACTATTGGCAAGTTCTTGGTCTAGTAAAATGACACTGGCCACATCTTTATAATCCTGAGCTATAAGACTACGGCCTGCAACAATTTCATTTTCAACCGCCTTCATGTAGGTAATATTCCCACCTGTCAAGCTAGCACGCTCCACTTTTTTATCCTTATAAGCCAGGGTGGTATTGGTTGAGTTGGTTACATAGTAACTATCTACACCCTTCAGTTTTGCCGCTTCCTTGACCCAGGATTCTTGTGGTTTTGGTGGTTCCACAGGAACATCCTCTTCTTTCCCAGAAACTGTCAAAGCTGATTGCTTTTGGGTAAAAGAACCGTCTTTACTTTTAATAGGCGAGAAAAAGACATGGATATTCTTCTGTGACTTGGTCATGTTTTTATTGACCTGACGAGACATGGAATCCCCCAGAGCCATAATCACAACAACTGAGGAAACACCAATGATAATCCCTATCATGGTGAGAAAAGAGCGCATCTTGTGGGCCATGATAGATGAAAAGGCAAATTTCAGATTCTGCATCTTAGTTTTCCTCCTTTTCTAACTGTGCACTATCAGACGAAATGACCCCATCTCGAATGACAATCTGGCGTTTGGCATAAGCTGCGATTTCAGGCTCATGCGTTACCATGATAATGGTTTTTCCTTCATTATTCAGTTCAACTAATAATTGCATGATTTGGTTACCTGTTTTAGTATCCAAGGCTCCTGTCGGTTCGTCAGCAAGAATAATAGAAGGATTGTTTACCAAGGCACGCGCAATAGCTACACGTTGCTTTTGACCACCAGATAATTCTGAAGGCAAATGGTGGCTACGTTCAGTCAATTCAACCTTATCTAGATATTCCTCAGCTAACTTGCGGCGTTTTGAAGCCGAAACTCCCGCGTAAATCAAGGGCAATTCTACATTTTGTAGAGCATTGAGTTTGGATAGAAGAAAGAACTGCTGAAAGACAAATCCGATTTGTTGGTTACGGACCTTGGCTAGTTGTTTTTCACCAAGTCCAGCTACTTCTTGGCCTTCAAGATAATACTCACCGCTGGTTGGTGTATCCAACATGCCAATCGTATTCATCAGTGTAGATTTACCAGAACCAGATGGTCCCATGATGGCAACAAATTCACCCTCATTCACTTCTAGGTTGATATTTTTGAGAACCTGCAGTTCTTGGTCACCATTACGGTAGCTTCTGCAGATATTTTTTAGACTAATTAGTTGCTTCATCAGCTTTCACCTCTTTTCCTTCCTCTAGAGAAGACGTTGGGTTACTGATGACCTTAACTCCATTTGTCAGACCTGAAGTGATTTCTTGGTTGTCTGCATCAGCATTGCCCAAACCAACTTCCACTTTCTTAGCCTTTTTCTGCTCGTCAAGTACCCAGACATAATTCTTATCATTTTCCATGACAACACTTGTTAAAGGAACCAAAATAGCTTTACTCTTATTCTTGACCTCAACACTTACAGAAAATCCTTGTTTCAAGTCACCGATTTCACTTGTAACATCAATGGTATATGGATATTTAGAGCCAGAATTACCAGCTGCTGCGGCAGCCGCTGTACTTGCTGCTTCGCCATTGTTTTTAGGGTAGTCAGAGATATAGCTAATCTTACCTGTCCAGCTCTTATCCTGGTAAACTTTAGATGTAAAGGTTACTTCTTGTCCAACAGATAAATTGGCAAGGTTATATTCAGATAGTTCCCCCTTAACTTGCAAGTTTTCATTACTTACAACATGAACGACCACTTGGCTAGCTCCTGTTGGAGATTTAGAAACATTTTGGTTAACTTCGACCACAGTTCCCTCTAAGGTACTGAGAACCGTCATTGCATCCAACTGACTTTGAGCCTTGCTTAATTGCGCTGCTGCATCTGCACGGGCATCACGAGCATCACCTAGCTGTGCATCAATAGATGACACTGCATTGCCTGAGACTGGAGCTTGAGTTTGGGCTGCAGTACTTTCACCTCCTGCTGGTGCTGGTAACTGTGGAGCGGGAGCTGAAGTGGCTTCATTTCGTGCTTGATTGAGTTCGTTGATATGACGGTCTGCCTTAGCTACTGCTCGACTAGCTGAATCATAGGCAGCCTGGGCTTCTGAACTACTGTACTTGACTAAAGCTTGTCCTTCGCTGACTTTATCACCCACAGAAACAAGGATTTCATCTAAATCTCCCTTACTAGCATCAAAATAAACATATTGTTCATTTTTTGCTGTTACTGTCCCTGACAATAAAACAGAAGATGCGACGCTTCCTTCCTTGGCAACAACAAGATGAGTAGGCTCATCTTTTACAGCAGTCTGAGATGGTTGTCTAAAGAGCAAAATCCCCCCAGCACCTAATACAACTACACTGGCAGCACCGATTGCTGCATACAATTGCCACTTTTTAGCTTTGCGATTCTTTTTCATAATGAAACTCCTTTTTGATTTAAAGTCCTTAACAATATTATATAAAAATTACCAAATATAAACAATAACAGTTCAGAACGAAATAATGACATTTCAGGATTTAATTATCGTTCGGAATTTGTTTTAACTATCATTGTACTAGTTATATAATACACTTTATTTTTCTTTTTTGCAAGCCTTTTCTTTAATTTTTTTTGAACGTAGCAGATTTTTGCAATCAATTCAAAAAAAAGATAGAATATGACTATCAAAAAATGACACTCTACTATTTAAAAGAGTACAAAGGAGCTTTAAATGAGAGAATACGATATCATTGCTATCGGTGGAGGTAGCGGAGGAATTGCTACCATGAACCGTGCTGGTGAACATGGAGCCAAAGCGGCCGTTATTGAGGAAAAGAAATTAGGTGGAACCTGCGTCAATGTCGGTTGTGTTCCTAAAAAAATCATGTGGTACGGAGCACAAATCGCTGAGACTTTCCATCAATTTGGAGAAGACTACGGCTTTAAGACTACTGATCTTAACTTTGACTTTGCAACCCTACGTCGCAATCGTGAAGCCTATATTGATCGCGCTCGTTCTTCTTATGATGGCAGTTTTAAACGCAACGGTGTAGACTTGATTGAAGGTCATGCTGAATTTGTAGATTCTCATACTGTCAGCGTAAATGGTGAGCTGATTCGTGCTAAACATATCGTGATTGCTACTGGTGCCCATCCAAGTATTCCTAATATTCCTGGTGCTGAACTAGGTGGCTCTTCTGATGATGTATTTGCTTGGGAAGAATTGCCAGAGTCAGTTGCTATTCTAGGCGCTGGTTATATTGCCGTTGAATTGGCTGGCGTACTCCACACTTTTGGTGTCAAGACAGACCTCTTTGTTCGTCGTGATCGTCCTTTACGTGGTTTTGATTCTTACATCGTTGAAGGTTTGGTCAAGGAAATGGAAAGAACAAACTTACCACTTCATACTCACAAAGTCCCTGCCAAGTTAGAAAAAACTGCTGAGGGCATTACCATTCATTTCGAAGATGGTACTAGTCACACAGCTAGCCAAGTTATCTGGGCTACTGGTCGCCGTCCAAACGTTAAAGGCTTGCAACTTGAAAAAGCTGGAGTAACTCTGAACGAACGTGGCTTTATCCAAGTGGATGAATACCAAAATACTGTTGTTGAGGGAATCTACGCTTTAGGTGATGTAACAGGCGAAAAAGAACTAACTCCAGTTGCTATCAAGGCTGGACGTACTTTGTCTGAACGTCTCTTTAACGGCAAAACAACTGCAAAAATGGATTACTCAACTATTCCAACTGTTGTCTTTTCACACCCTGCTATCGGAACGGTTGGTTTGACAGAAGAGCAAGCTATTAAAGAATACGGTCAAGACCAAATCAAGGTTTACAAATCAAGCTTTACTTCTATGTACTCTGCTTGCACCAGCAATCGTCAAGAAACTCGTTTCAAATTGATCACAGCTGGTTCAGAAGAAAAAGTTGTCGGACTTCATGGAATTGGCTACGGTGTTGATGAAATGATTCAAGGATTTGCTGTTGCTATCAAAATGGGAGCAACCAAGGCAGACTTTGATGCAACTGTGGCGATTCACCCAACTGCATCTGAAGAATTTGTAACTATGCGTTAATCGAAATAAAAGAAGCAGAGCAAAAAACACTTCTAAATATCAAAAATCGAGTATTGCCGTAGTTGGAGATACTCGTTTTCTTATGTTTTATTTTATAGTATGTTGAAATAAGATATGCAAAAATCAATTAACAAATCATAACAAAATATAAGGATTATAACACAATCATTTATTCTTTTCTTTAAAAGATTCATATATTTTTTTATATAACTCTTTCATATCTTTTTTCTGAGAATTCAACTCTTCACTACCGTAGTCAAAATTTGCTACTACAAATCCCTCGTCAGCATTAGAAAAAGTAAAAAATTCTATTCCAATGAGTTTATTATGCTTAGAGTCCTCAATAGTGTCTCCTAAATTATTATTAAATTGCTTCACTTCTTCTTCACGAACTCCGAACCCCGCAGCAGCTCCATTTGCAATGATGTTTGAAAATACTTCTTCTGAAGACGCTACTTCTTTCACAGTTATGATATATGTAGCTTCTTCCGTTTCTACTTGTTTCACTTTATTCCATTTTTCTGTATCACTAGAAGAAAGCGTATAGACTATTAACTCCAGTGTTGGTTTATTGGTATTTTCTTTTGTGATCATTTGTTTTCCAAAGAAGAAAATGGCAAGCATTCCAGCTACAAAGATCAAAGCAATATAAATTATCTTTTTCATACATTATCCCCTATATCTTTCATATCAATGATCACATCAACTTCGTTATAGACAGCTGGATCATGCGTCGCTATAATGACATATTTATCTTCATCTCTTTCATTCAATAATAAACGAATAATTTCTTTTCCAATCTCACCATCTAAAGCTCCTGTAGGCTCATCTGCTAAGATAATTTTACGTGGTTTCATTAACATTCTGGCAATAGCTACACGTTGAGCCTGCCCTCCAGACAATTCATATATTTTTTGATGTAAATAGTCACTTGACAGTCCTACTTTTTCAAGTACATCAGTTATTGTTTTTTTGTCTTTAGTGATAAGTTTCAAATTATCATATACTGTTTTGTTATCTATTAAAGAATAATTCTGAAATACATATCCAACAGTATTTTTAAAAAAAGTTCTTTCTTTTATCTTCCAAATATCTTGTTTATCAACTAAAACATTCCCACTGTCAATTTTTTCTAATCTTCCTATAATATTAAGAAGGGTACTTTTACCAGAGCCAGAACCTCCAATCAATGCATAACTTTTTCCAGATTCAAATTTTAAATTTAAGTCTGTAAAGATCTTTTTTGAGCCGAAACTTTTTGAAACGTTCAAAAGGTCAATTGTCATGTTTCATCTCCTTTTAAAATTTTAGTGTAGCTTTCAGATAATTTTCTAAAACTCATGATTATTGACAACATCAAAACGAGCAGAGAAGCAAGACCAATATATAGCAACTCTATTTGACCTGTCATAAGAAATGTAAATAGGATAACGATTGTAATAGTCATCATAAAATACTTGAGACTTGAAATTGCTATATATGTTTTTGACAGACCTAAAATGATTTTCTTCACATATTCATTCTGTTTTAGGGTAATATAAAGTTGGACATATTGATAAATGAGTATAAAGACAATACTGTAAATTATCTTCTGCAAAATTTGTGAAAGTAGAATTTGGTGCTCTAAGGACTGGATCTTTAATTTCACAATTTGGTAAACATCTACTGGATTCATTGAAACATTCAACTGGGTAGCCATTTCATTTATTTTATTTACCGCCTCAGGACTAAAAAGAGACTTAGTTGTTATATTACTAGCCAAAGAAAACTTGTTGTTTTCAATCATTTTGTCCGTATCTAACACAACAACAATGTTATCTGTGCTATCTGCTACACTTGCCATTGGTAAAAGCTCTTTCATTTTATGATTATCATCAGCATCTTCATTGAAATAAAAAATTTTATCACCATCAGGAATTATTTGTACTGCAATTTCTTCTTTTGTATAGTTTGTTCCAATAAATTGTTCTGCTACAACTGTATTCTCAATAGATTTCTGATTTTCTTTCCATTTCTCAGGAATATAAATGGTTGCTATCTTATTATCTAAAAGATGATAGTTTGTTCCATTCACTTTATTTTGTAGGTTAGCACCTGTTTGATTGATATAAATCAACTCTTTATTTATTTCTGGATTCGTTATTCCGTCATTTTCTAATTGTTTAGAAAAATTTTCCATAACATGTGAAGTTTTCATGAAATCTGGAACATATGCTGAGGATCGATCTATATATAAATAATCTAAGTTTTTTAAGGAAGCAGCTATCTGTAGATACTGACCATCCGAATCATTAACTTCTCCATTTTTAGTAGAGTTACTTTCAATTCCAAGGAACTCAATCCTTCTCCAGTCTTTTACTGTGTCCCATGGTACTAAATTCTGTATCTGAATGTTAATACTGGATTGACTACTCTTTGTTTCTTGTAAAAAAACTCCTGAGATAAGGATAATAATCGAAATAATGGCAAGCCATACGACAAAAATAAGTTTATTTTTTGCCTTGTTTTTAATAATTTCAATAGGCTTTTCAACCTGAATCGTCAACCAAAATAAAACAAAGGTGATGAGATCAATGATTTGAAATAGTATAAAATTCGTTAAAATCAGAGAGAAAAATAACTTAGAACTATAGGTGAAGAAACCATTTCCCAAAAAAGAACTGTAAGAAATCATCAATAAAGCCATCATAATCAGTTCAAAAATAAGAGAAATACCATAATCTCTTCTTAGATCGTATACAGGCAATCCCAAAGAACGACGTATCACTCCTTCTTTAATCTGCTTCGTTCTAACAACAAATAACACAACTAATAAAGTTAAGTAAATTGAACCCATTAACAGTATTCTTAAAGTTCCAGTAAATTGTAAGATTCCTCCTATATACCAAGGATAAGCCATATATACTGTTTGCAACCCCGTCATCGTAAGTGGTTTCAAACTATCTATATCCATTTTCCCAAGGGTGTAATACATCCCTATTATTGGTGTTGACTTTAATTGTTCATTATTTACATCATCAAAATTTACATACCTCAACTGACCCGAACTCTGAACGATGGGCTTGTAAATGGTAACCTTTTCCGATTTTGATAAATCACGAACCATTTCGTATATTTCGTTATTTGAAAGATTGCTTTTTCCTTGAATAGAAAAAGCACCATCAATTGGTAAAGGTATGGGCATTTCTGTATCGCTAATAGTGACCCAACCAATTGCAGCAATCAAACAGAAGAAGAATCCAATGATACATAATTTTAATTTCATAAGCAATTACCATATTACAAGAGACCCTATTTTATAATTGGGTCTCTTGTTTTCATAAATTATTTTTAAAATCTATAATAATCCCAATATGCATTTAATCGAACATCGCTCCAAGATTTTGTAGCACTTGAATATGCCCATCCATAATCTTGTTTATCCTGAGCTTTAACTGTTCCCCAAAAATTCGTTACTGAAGATTTTGAACCAATATTATCTGGAGATTTAACATAGTAATTCGAATAACCAGAGTTATCATTTACACCATATTCCCATATATCAATAATGGGACTTGGAGCAGGGTGTGCTGTAGTTGCACTAACAACACTAGCTACAGTAGCAAAGCCAAAACTTAAAACACTTGAAACTAGAAAAACAGATGCTTTCTTATTAATTCTTTTTTCATTTTACTTTTCCTTGAAGTTAAATATTTGATGAAGATCAAATAATAGTCCCTTTTTAGTCCCTCCATATTACTTTAATATGAATTGATTATATTTAGGTTTTTAATCACCGTTACGGTATCTAGAGTCCTTAAAATATCTCATAACTACCCCTCCTTTTAAAATTGAACATATCTAGATGTATCCGCTTACATTTGTAATTGTAGTACTTATTTTTTAGTTTGTCAAGTATTTATAGTATATATTTTTTGATAAAATGGGATTATCTATAAAGGCGATTTTCGAATCAACAAAATAATTATCCAACTTAACCAGTAAGCAAAATCGGCAGTTACAGTTTTTGTTACCTTGTTTTAAAAAATTGGTTGACAATCATTCCTCTACGAGTATAATAGTTACTATACATTAGAAAAGAGGTTAACTATTTTGAAAAAAGCTCACGTTTATGCTATCCCTGCTATTGGGGCTGCTCTCATTGCTGTATTGGCACAAATCAGTCTTCCAATTGGACCTGTTCCCTTCACTCTGCAAAACTTTGCAATCGGCTTAATTGCTACTGTCTTTAGACCGAGAGAGGCTGTACTTTCTGTTGGACTATATCTTCTTCTAGGCGCTATCGGTCTTCCTGTCTTTGCAGGAGGTGGAGCAGGATTGCAGGCGTTGGTTGGTCCTACTGCAGGATATCTTTGGTTTTATCTTGTTTATTCTGGACTGACATCTTCTCTAACTAACAGCGATAGTGGTTTTGTCAGAATTTTTCTAGCAAATCTCTTGGGAGATACACTTGTCTTTGTTGGTGGGATCATTGGATTGCATTTCCTAGCTGGAATGCCATTTGAAAAAGCTCTTGTTGTGGGGGTATTTCCCTTTATCATCCCAGATCTTGGTAAAATTATTGCTATTAGTTTTATTAGCCGTCCATTACTTCAACGCCTTAAAAATCAGGCTTACTTTGCTAACTAAAAAAGGATATCGAGTTGTCATAACTCAATATCCTTTTCTTTCATTTTGAAAACTTAGTTGCCTTTAAAGGCATCCACCATTGTTTGAAATTCTTCATTGGATAGAGTAATCCCTTTGCCCATTTTAGTATGATCTGGACTCCAAGCACGAATATCAAACTTCGCAGGAGCACCATTAAAGCTCACACGGTTGATTTCCTTAGTCCAACCTTTTTCGTTTTCAGAAAGAGTCAACAAGTGCTCTTCAATTTCAAATGTAAATTCTGCCATTTTCTTCTCCTTTTTTAGCTTTCATTTGATTATTCGTAAAATCTTGTAGATTTTAGGAAAATTTTATATAATATTGATATAAAAGAAGGGAGGCCACTATGAGACATAAATTCCAGCAAGTTTTAGATAAAATACATGACTTTTTAAATGGACATGACCGACATGACCAACCCGACCAGACTGAAACCAACTCCCTTACAGCCACTATTGAAGAGGCTATCCAGAAACAAACCGCTGTTCACCTTATCTTGTCTGAGACAAGCTTTACAGGTGACAT
This sequence comes from Streptococcus gwangjuensis, assembly GCF_028156745.1. GTDB lineage: Bacteria > Bacillota > Bacilli > Lactobacillales > Streptococcaceae > Streptococcus > Streptococcus gwangjuense_A. The sequence goes on along the minus strand of NZ_JAODJG010000021.1, from coordinate 116,250 downwards.
CATCAAATACGATCAGCAACGCCAGCAAATTATCGTGAAAAATTTTGCCAAAAATGTGACCCGTATTATCCGCATAAGCGATATTCAACGCCTACGATTTGTCCCTTCAACCGTCCAAACAGCCCAAAAAAATAGATTTAAGAAAGAGTGAGATGTAGTTGCTTCATCCCACTCTTTTTTCTTAGCGAATTTGTTCAAAATGCAAATGAACCGCGATATGATCCCCATAACCACTTCTTTCCAAGTCACGTTGTAGACGATAGGAAATGTAGTGTTCTGCAATGGTAATGTAACCTGCACCCAGTAAACGATGTTCAACCATAGACTGAATCATGCTGATGGTAGCACGTTCCACCTTGGCTTCTTCCAGATCCAAAACCACTTTCTTAGTGACTTGTGCAAGGTTTTGACGCAAATCATCTGTCAATACATAGACAGTCTGGGCTGCCTTTAAGATAGCTTGGTAAATCTTATCTGGATTAAATTCAGCAATTTCTCCATCACGTTTGATTACTTGCATAAGTTTCTCCTTTATTCTTCGTTTTCTTTGATTTCTGCCAGCATTTTTTCTTCTTCTGCTGTCAGTTGATAATGTTCAAGCAAATCCGGTCTGCGCTCGTAGGTTTTCTTTAAACTCTCGTACAAGCGCCACTGACGGATTTTTTCATGGTGTCCGCTCATGAGCACATCTGGCACAACCATGCCTCGATAATCATAGGGGCGTGTGTATTGAGGGTATTCGAGAAGGCCAGAAGAAAAACTATCATCTTGGTGGCTAGACTCCTTGCCAATCACTTCTGGAATCAGGCGTACCGTTGCATCAATCATGGTCATAGCCGCCAATTCCCCACCAGTCAAGACATAATCTCCTAGAGAAATCTCATCTGTCACCAAGTTCTTAATACGCTCATCATAACCCTCATAGTGCCCACAGATAAAGATTAGCTCTTCCTCTTGAGCCAAATCATCAGCATAAGCCTGATTAAACTGCTTTCCAGCTGGATCGAGGAGAATCACGCGCGGATTTTTCTTTTCAATAGCATCAAAGGCATCGAAAATGGGTTGGGCTCGAAGTAACATCCCCTGACCACCTCCATATGGCTCATCGTCGACATGGCGGGCCTTTTCAGCATATTCTCTAAAATTATGATACTGGATATCCAAGAGCCCTTTTTCTCGAGCCTTTCCGACTATTGAGTGCTCCAGTGGAGAAAACATCTCTGGAAAGAGGGTTAAAATATCAATCTTCATCGTCTAACCCTTCTAAGATTTCTACATCGACCCGTTTATTTGGAATATCAACATTGAGAACCACTGGTGGGATATAAGGCAAGAGCAAGTCACGCTTACCTTTTCGCTTGACCACCCAGACATCGTTGGCACCTGGTTGCAAGATTTCCTTGATGGTTCCAATCAGGTTCTCTCCCTCATAGACTTCCAAACCGATAATCTCGTGATAATAGAATTCACCATCGTTTAGGTCGTTCAAATCTTCCTCAGCGACCTTGAGACTGTATCCCTTATACTTTTCGATAGCATTGATATGGTACATATCTTTGAATTTAATAATGTCAAAGTTCTTCTGTTTACGGTGACTAGCGATGGTCACTGTTTGGACAAACTGATCTTTTTCATCAAATAAAGCTAGTTCAGCACCTTTTTTAAAGCGTTCTTCTACAAAATCCGTCACAGACAAGACTCGCATCTCCCCCTGCAACCCCTGCGTATTGACGATTTTCCCAACATTAAAGTAGTTCATCTTGTCTCCTGTACTCTCCTTCTTTCCATCTTATTCTGACAATTCTCGAATAATAGTCGCAATTTTTTCGGATTCAGACCACTGTAAATAATGGTGACTCCCTCCTAAAATGAGTTTAGTATTGGAAGTCCAATATTCTGATTCTCTGTACTCTTTTTCTCTATAAGCCTGACAAAAAATAAATACAGGGGTATAAGCTTCTATCGACAAATTCTCAAAATCTTCTACAGTAATCTCTCCAGATATCTGGAATCCTGGATCTAGATTTTCCAACTCTGAGCCTTTTTCTTGCATTATTGCCCAGATTTCTTTATTAATTTCAGGGCTAAATGTCTCTTGAGTTAAATTCTTAAAATACAATTCAGAACCACACTCGTCAATCAGCCTCATCTGCTTTTCCATTTCTGGATAAGGATTTTCTGAAAAATCAGCAAACATGACTTTTTTAGTTGTCGGTTCAATTGCTACTAAAGCCTGACACTTAATTGGTTTCTTGAGTAATTTGCAAGCTAAAATTACACTCAAACTATGTGCACAAAGTATATATTCAGAAATCCCTAATTCTTCAAATACTTCATAAACCGCATCTGCAAGATTATCTAGATTTTTTCCAGCTTGGTCATGAATCGGACTCCTACCTGTGTTCGGAAAATCAATAGTCAAATAACCAATTGTAGGAGGAAGTTTTTCAAGTATAAGTGAAAAATTTTCATAACTCGGTAGCAAACCTGCTCCACTTAAACAAACTAGCATTTTCTTTTGCTTTTGATAAGTAACAGAGAGACTACCAATTTCTGTAGATACTTCAAACCTCTTCATAAAGAAATCCACTCATTCTATATAATGAATTATTAAAAATCCTTATCCTTTATTTTATCACGTTCCAAGGATTTTCTCAAGTTGGAGTAAGAGGACAATAGCTCTACTTCCCCTTCAAAAATCCTTCCAAATCTCGTTCATGCTGATATTTGATAGCCTCCTTTTTGTCTTTTTCAAAAATGGTCTTGGTTAGATCTATGTCGTTGATGGCCGCAATTGCGACAGTGTAGTGAATGATATCAGCCAATTCTTTTGCTAGTTCCTCGTTCGAATCTTGAACTCCTTCTTTTCGACCAGAGCGTCCATTTAAAACCTCAGCAACTTCTCCAACTTCTTCTACTAGTTTAATAAAAAGCCCTTCTTCTGTTCTAGATTGTCGGTAATGGTCAAGTAAATATTCCTCTAGTTGTCTAACTGTTAAATCTCTCATTCTTTCTCCAGTCAAAAAAAGCGAGACATTCGTCCCGCCCTTCTTATTTTTCGTCAATAACGATTCTTACTTTTTTGTCTTCAGTTGGGACAGAGTAGACAATCGTTCTTATCGCAGAAATAGTGCGACCCTTACGACCGATTACACGACCCACATCACTTTGATCAAGATCCAAATGATATTCCAAAAATTCTGGTGTATCTTCAATCTTGATAGTTAAGGCATCTGGTTGTGAAATCAAGGGTTTCACAATCGCAATAATGAGATTTTCAATCGTATCCATCTGTCAACCTACTTTAAACTTATTTTGAGAATTTAGAATCGTGGAATTTTTTCAATACACCTTCTTTTGAAAGGATGTTGCGAACTGTATCTGAAGGTTGAGCTCCATCAGCCAACCATGCAAGAACGCGGTCTTCTTTCAAAGTCACTTGGTTTTCAGCAACAAGTGGGTTGTATGTTCCAACTGTTTCGATGAAACGTCCGTCACGTGGTGAACGTGAATCTGCTACGTTGATACGGTAGAAAGGTTTTTTCTTAGAACCCATACGAGTCAAACGGATTTTAACTGCCATTTTTAAATTCTCTTTTCTTATTTTTTTTATTTCGGTGAAATAGCTGAGCTATTTAGCACATGTTCTATTATATCAGATTTCTGGCAGGTGTCAAGAAAAAAACTTGACAGACTATAAAATTTTTAAACCATTTATAAATTTGTTAGAAGTAGGAAATAAATGTTTGAAAGAGGCTATCAGTGAATACTATTTTAGAAACATTTTATAAAGACCACCAAGTCACGACCTTCATGACCATTTTTCAGAAGAAGAATTAGCTGGTCACTTTTCGATTCGTGGTTATAAAATAACTCCAAAAGGAAAGCACATACTGGAACATACCAGGACATTGTTGACCGTCATCCAAAGAAAAATCTCTAAACAAGCGACTTTCAGGTTGGCTTCCTCTTAAACTGTCTTGTCACTAACATTTGAAATCCACTTCCTTTTAGGGTACAATGGTAGAAATGAATTTTTGAGAGGAATAGAATGAAAAAACTAGCAACCCTTCTTTTACTATCCACTGTAGCTCTAGCTGGATGTAACAACATCCAACGTAGTTTGCGTGGTGATGACTATGTAGATTCTAGCTTGGCTGCTGAAGAAAGTTCCAAAGCAGCTGCCCAATCTGCCAAGGAGTTAAACGATGCTTTAACAAACGAAAACGCCAATTTCCCACAACTATCTAAAGAAGTTGCTGAAGACGAGGCTGAAGTGATTCTACACACAAGTCAAGGAGATATCCGTATCAAACTCTTCCCTAAACTCGCTCCTCTAGCGGTTGAAAACTTCCTCACTCATGCCAAAGAAGGCTACTATAACGGCATTACCTTCCACCGTGTCATTGATGGTTTCATGGTTCAAACTGGAGATCCCAAAGGGGACGGTACAGGCGGTCAGTCCATCTGGCATGACAAGGATAAGACTAAAGACAAGGGAACTGGTTTCAAAAACGAGATTACTCCTTATCTCTATAACATCCGGGGTGCTCTTTCTATGGCTAATACTGGTCAACCAAACACCAATGGCAGCCAGTTCTTTATCAACCAAAATTCTACAGATACCTCTGCTAAACTCCCTACAAGCAAGTATCCAAAGAAAATCATCGAAGCCTATAAAGAAGGGGGAAACCCTAGTCTAGACGGCAAACACCCAGTCTTTGGTCAAGTGATTGACGGTATGGATGTTGTAGATAAGATTGCTAAAGCCGAAAAAGATGAGAAAGACAAACCAACGACTGCTATTACTATCGATAGCATCGAAGTGGTGAAAGACTACGATTTTAAATCTTAAAAACCAAAAAATACAGTATCCGCATTCGATACTGTATTTCTTTTTTCCTCATTTTTAAGTTAGCTTGTTAAAGTCCCAGATTTGGTCCATCCAACCTTCATAAAAGTCTGGTTCGTGGCAGACCATAAGGATAGATCCCTTGTATTCTTTGAGAGCACGTTTGAGTTCATCCTTGGCATCCACATCCAAATGGTTGGTCGGCTCGTCCAGCACTAAAACGTTGTTTTCACGATTCATCAAGAGACAGAAACGAACTTTGGCTTGTTCCCCACCTGACAAAACCTGAATTTGACTTTCGATATGCTTAGTTGTCAAACCACAACGGGCAAGGGCTGCACGAACTTCTGCTTGGTTGAGAGCTGGAAAGGCATTCCAAACAGCCTCTAGTGGTGTTTGGCGATTACCGCCTTCTACTTCTTGTTCAAAGTAGCCAAGTTCTAGATAATCTCCACGCTCCACTTCCCCAGCAATTGGCGGAATAATGCCCAAGAGAGACTTCAAGAGAGTTGTTTTCCCGATACCATTTGCCCCGATAATAGCAACCTTTTGATTACGTTCAAAGGTAAGATTTAAAGGCTTGGTGAGTGGACGGTCGTAACCAATTTGCAAATCCTTGGCTTGGAAGATAAAGCGCCCTGGCGTACGAGCTGGTTTGAAATCAAAGGATGGTTTTGGTTTCTCACTTTGCAGTTCGATAATATCCATCTTATCCAATTTCTTCTGACGGGACATGGCCATGTTTCGTGTTGCAACACGCGCTTTGTTTCGGGCAACAAAGTCCTTAAGATCCGCAATTTCTTTTTGCTGACGTTCGTAGGCAGCCTCTAGCTGAGATTTCTTCATAGCATAGACTTCTTGGAACTGGTAGTAGTCACCAGAATAACGCGTCAGCTGTTGATTTTCCACATGGTAGACAATATTAATCACGTCGTTCAGGAATGGAATATCGTGTGAAATGAGGACAAAGGCATTCTCATAGTTTTGGAGATAGCGCTTAAGCCAGTCAATATGCTCAGCATCCAAGTAGTTGGTCGGCTCGTCCAACAGCAAGATATCAGGCTTCTCAAGGAGAAGTTTAGCCAAAAGCACCTTGGTTCTTTGCCCACCTGACAAAGAGGTTACATCCGTATCCATGCCAAAGTCCATGACACCAAGGGCACGCGCTACTTCATCAATCTTAGCATCCAAAGTATAGAAATCACGACTCTCTAAACGGTCTTGAAGTTCTCCCACTTCTTCCATGAGAGCATCAACATCCGCACCGTCTTCAGCCATTTCCATATAAAGGTCATTGATACGAGCTTCTGCTTTAAACAGCTCATCAAAGGCTGTACGGAGAACATCACGCACCGACTGTCCTTCTTCCAAGACAGAATGTTGGTCTAAGTATCCAGCAGTCACATATTTGGACCACTCAACCTTCCCTTCATCTGGCAACATCTTACCAGTCACGATGCTCATAAAAGTTGATTTTCCTTCACCATTAGCACCGACCAGACCGATATGTTCTCCTTTGAGAAGACGGAAGGAAACATCTTCAAAAATTGCACGGTCACCAAAACCGTGACTCAAATTTTTAACTTCTAAAATACTCATTTTAATTCCTTATCTTGTTTTTATGTAATTGTTTATATAGGAACCAAGCCAGATAGCCACCCAAGGTATTGGTCCACAAATCATCAATTTCAAAGACGCGATTAAAATCAAAGAAAAAGTCCAAGACTAACTGCGTACACTCGATTCCAAGGCTCACTAGAAAACTAAAAAGTAGCACCTTTTTTGTTTTCCGCAAGTTTGGAAGGAGATAAAGGAGTTGGAACACCAAAGGAAAAAGCAAGAAAATATTAAGGATATTTTGTAAAAAAATCCAAGATAATTGTCCCATATCACTCACTTGGCCCAGTTTCCAGAGAGAATTGAAAGGAGTCAAAAGAAAAACCAGGCGTCCAAGATGCTGAATACCTGGAGTTTCCACTCCCACGGGAGAATGTCCTTGAGGAGTAAAGCAAAAATAGACAATGCAAATGCTATAGAAAATGACTCCCCATACTAAAATATGATTATAAGTTTTCTTCATCATTAAGGATTGACTGCTGCGACTGCTTTCTGGCGGTCACGTTTCATTGTGTTAGAGCGCAATTGTCCACAAGCTGCATCAATATCTGTACCATGTTCTTGACGAACCACACAGTTGACCCCCTTTTTCTTAAGCGTATCATAGAAAGCCATCACGCGCTCTTTAGGACTACGGCTATATTGGTCATGCTCACTAACTGGGTTGTAAGGAATCAAGTTTACATAAGACAATTTCTTGATATTCTTGAGCAATTCAGCCAATTCCAAGGCTTGTTCTACACCGTCATTAACTTCATTGAGCATGATATACTCAAAGGTCACACGACGATTTGTTGTCTCAATGTAGTACTCAATAGCAGCAAAGAGTTTTTCAATCGGAAAGGCACGGTTAATCTTCATGATGCTTGAGCGCAGTTCATTATTAGGTGCATGAAGGGAAACGGCAAGATTGACCTGAACACCTTCATTAGCAAAATCACGAATTTTATGGGCCAAACCTGAGGTTGAAACCGTAATATGACGAGCACCGATGGCCATTCCCTTGTCATCATTGATAGTACGGACGAAATTCAAGACATTGTTGTAGTTATCAAAAGGCTCACCTATACCCATGACAACGATATGGCTGACGCGTTCATCCTGACCACGCTCATCAAAGTATTTCTGAACCAGCATGATTTGCGCTACAATTTCCCCATTATTGAGGTCACGTTGTTTTTTAATCAAACCAGAAGCACAGAAGGTACAACCGATATTACAGCCGACCTGAGTCGTCACACAGACTGACAAACCATAGTGCTGACGCATAAGTACTGTCTCAATCAACATACCATCAGGTAATTCAAAGAGATATTTGACCGTACCGTCAGCAGACTCTTGAACGATACGTTGTTTCAAGGGATTGACCACAAACTGGTCATTAAGCTTAGCAATCAAATCCTTGGAAAGGTTAGTCATTTCTTCAAATGACTGGACACGTTTACGGTAGAGCCATTCCCAGATTTGATCTGCACGGAATTTCTTTTCTCCCTGCTCCAAAACCCATTCCTGCATGGTTTGACGTGTTAAACTATAAATTGACGGTTTCATTTCTTCTCCTTATTCTCTACTCACTTCTGACGAATGACAAAATGACGTTGCCCCTTGTCCTCTTTCTGAGAATGCTGGTCTTTCTGACGACGTCTATTTTTCTTATCTGCATTTGGTTTTCGTTTTGTTTGAGCCGGTTTCTTTCCTTTTTTAGAAGGTGTTTCTTCTTCCTTCTTACGCATTTTCTTGTCAAACGATGCTCGCTTAGGGGCTTCATTTTCTAAGACAAAATAGGCACAACCATAACTACAATACTCTAAAAGGTAGTCTTGTAAACGACTGATTTTTTCAAGTTTTTCTTCTGTTCGATCATCCTTGTAAAAACCTCGTAGGCGAAGCTGTTCGTTGCTCCAGTCTCCCACGATATAATCAAACTTGGTTAAGACTTCTGAAAAACGCTGATTAAAAGTCGTCACATCGAAGGCATCCTTGCTATTTTCCACCAAGGAAAAAGCGATCCCTTCCGTTTCGACCTTGTCCCCGTGCAAATGAAACTCAGGACCAGGAAACTTGTTATAGTTGTATAATTCAGGTGCAATTTCTTTTCGCATAGATATCCTTTTTCCACGATTACTTAATACTTTATTCTACCATAATTTCTAGCAGTTAGCACGTTTCTCATAAAAATGAAAAAAGTCTGACGATTTTGTCAGACCAAAATAATATAACCTTAAAAAGAGAAGAACAATTCTTCCCTCCAACTATCATTATTTAGCTGCTGCGTACAATTCATCTACTTTGTTCCAGTTGATCACTGAGAAGAAAGCTTTGATGTAGTCAGGACGCACGTTGCGGTATTTCACGTAGTAAGCATGTTCCCAAACGTCCAAGCCCAAGATTGGTTTTTTACCTTCTGAGATTGGTGTATCTTGATTTGCTGTTGAAGTCACTTCAAGTTTACCTTCTTTGTTGACAACTAACCATGCCCATCCAGAACCGAAACGAGTTGTTGCTGCTGCAGTGAAGGCTGCTTGGAATTCTTCAAATGAACCAAATGTTGCATCGATTGCTGCTGCAAGTTCTGCTGAAGGAGCTGTTTTCTCAGGAGTCATCAATTCCCAGAAAAGAGCGTGGTTCAAGTGTCCACCACCGTTGTTGATAAGTGCTTGACGAATATCAGCTGGAATAGATTCTACATCAGCAAGCAATGCTTCAAGATCTTCACCGATTTCAGGGTGTTTTTCAAGAGCTGCATTAGCATTGTTGACATAAGTTTGATGGTGTTTGTCATGGTGCAAGTGCATTGTTTCCGCATCGATGTATGGTTCCAAAGCGTCATATGCATAAGGAAGATCTGGTAAAATAATAGCCATCTGTAATACCTCTTTTTCTTTCTATATGAAAATGATAACACAAACATTCACTTTTTTCAAGTTTTTTGCTTATAGATGAAGAAATCACTGAAATAGTTTCTAATAATACTCTTCAAAAATCTCTTCAAACCGCGTCAACGTCGCCTTGGCGTAGATATATGGTTACTGACTTCGTCAGTTCTATCCACAACCTCAAAACAGTGTTTTGAGCTGACTTCGTCAGTCTTATCTACAATCTCAAAGCAGTGCTTTGAGCAACCTGCGGCTAGTTTCCTAGTTGGCCTCTTTGATTTTCATTGAGTATAAAATAAGCGAATCAGCAAGAAACCCACGACAAGATAATTTTGACGCGAGTTGTAGTTTCAAAAATAGTATCAATTTACCTGACTAGCAATCTGCAGGAGTGCCTTTTCAAAAAGGAAACCTTTTTCATAAAGACCTGTTTTAATCTGATAGTCTGTCTCAATCAAATAGGAAATAGCTTGCTTCAAAAAACTCAAGGAAAGCCCTCGTGAATCTCTCAACGCAAACTTGATTTTATAGGGATTAGGATTGCGTCCGATAAAACTTCCTAAACTACTTGCAATCTGCGCTTCTGTTTGCCCAGACTCCGACAAAATTTTCACCTGAGTAAAAGTCCGAAATTGTCCTAGCATGACTGCAATCAACTTGATTTCATCTTCACCCTGCAAGGTCAAGTCTCTAACCAAATCGCGCGCCTGGTCCATCTTTTTAGTCAGAATAAACTGAGTTAAATCAAAAATATTGTCCTGCAAGGTCTTGGGAATAGCATTGACAATATCCTCTTCTTCGATAACAGAATCCGACTTATAGGACTGTAAAAAGAGAAGATTTTTCTGGATTTCGCTAAATTGGAAACCCGACTTGATGAGGAGATTTTCAAAAGAATTATTGGCAAACTGCAAACCTTGTTTCTGACTCCACTTTTGGAAATACTGGCGCAATTCTTGTTCTTTAGCTTCTACTGCATCAAAAACTTTGGCATCACGCTTCAGTAATTTAACCAACCGTCTTTTGCTATCCAACTTTCCTTCCGCAAAGATTAACAACTTGGTTGTTGGTGAAGGATTATCAAGGTATTCCTCAAATGACTTGAGCTCATCATCTGTCAAAAAGCGCTTTTTAGCAGTCGTGATATCTACAAAATGATCCAATATCACGATTTTCTCATCCGCAAAGAAAGGAAGGCTGACCAACTCCAGTTCCACATCCTTGTAAACTACTTCTTTAATATCAAAGTAGGCAAAGTTAAGGTCTGCAGAATCATAGCCAATCTGTTGCAACACTTGACTCTTCATAACTTCAAACTGACCCTGATCCGTCCCTGTAAAAAGGCTCAGGCTCGGTAAATTTGATAAAGTCAACTTCTGACTTTCTTCAATGGCTAGCATCTTCTCTCCTTTCTTCTAACTTTTTAGTTCATTTAATCAATATAGCGCAATTTCCCACGGAAATCTTCTAGGCTTTCGTACCCTTTTTCCTCCATAATTACTTTCAGTTCATTGGTAATGCGGTCAAAAGCACCAACTCCCTCTTTGTGAAGGGTGGTTCCTACCTGCACCATACTCGCTCCACAGAGGATATGTTCAAAGGCATCACGACCAGTCAACACGCCACCTGTTCCAATGATTTGGATTTGAGGATTTAAACGTTGATAAAAGGCATGAACATTAGCTAGAGCAGTCGGTTTGATGTACTCTCCACCAATGCCACCGAAACCATTTTTAGGACGAATAACGACGGACTCATCTTCTATATATAGGCCGTTTCCGATAGAGTTGACGCAGTTTACAAACTTAAGAGGATACTTATTGAAAATAGCTGCCGCTTGGTCAAAGTGAACAATGTCAAAATATGGTGGCAATTTAATTCCCAGAGGTTTAGTGAAGTAGGCAAACACCTCTGCCAAAATCCGCTCTGTTGTCTCAAAATCATAGGCAATCTGAGGTTTACCTGGAACATTTGGACAGGAAAGGTTTAGCTCAGTCAGACCACGAAAATCACTCTCTTGGACTTTTTTCAAGATAGTATGGGTTTCTTCTGGAGACATGCCGACTAGAGATAAGAAGAAAGTTCGGTTTGGCTCTTTTTCCTGCAAGTCCAAAAGATAATCCAAATAATAGTCTAAGCCATTATTTGGCAAGCCCATAGAGTTGATAGAACCCAGTGGAACATCTTGATAGCGTGGCTCAGGATTCCCCTGACGAAAGTCCAAGGTCGCTGTCTTTGTGACAAAGGTTCCTGCAACTGAGTTTTTAACCCCTTCTAGCTCCTCTATCGTCATACAAGCCACACCTGCTGCATTCATCAAGCAATTGTCAAACTCAAAACCAGCAATTTGTGTTTTCGTTGATACCATGATTCTAATCCTCCGGATTCCTTTTATTACTAATATTATACCATATTTTCAGCTTTTCTCTTTGAGAAAGATATTTACAAGAAAAAGGTTCGTTTTTTATCCACTTTCTAAAAATTCCAATTTCAAACAACCCCAAAAATCAAATTGAAAGAATTTTTAGAAAATTTTTGTTTTTCCCTTTACAGTTAAAAAAAATTCTGCTATAATGACACACATAATTAAATTAGAATTTAAGGAGAACGATATGACATCTGCTAAAGAATATATCCAAAGCGTGTTTGAAACTGTAAAAGCTCGTAACGGGCACGAGGCTGAATTCCTCCAAGCTGTTGAAGAATTTTTCAACACTTTAGAACCTGTATTTGAAAAACACCCTGAGTATATCGAAGAAAATATCTTGGCACGTATTACTGAACCAGAGCGCGTGATTTCTTTCCGTGTTCCTTGGGTTGACCGTGATGGAAAAGTTCAAGTAAACCGTGGCTACCGTGTTCAATTCAACTCAGCTGTTGGACCATACAAAGGCGGACTTCGTTTCCACCCAACTGTAAACCAAGGGATTTTGAAATTCCTCGGATTTGAACAAATCTTCAAAAATGTCTTGACTGGACTTCCTATCGGTGGAGGTAAAGGTGGATCAGACTTCGATCCTAAAGGTAAAACAGATGCTGAAGTAATGCGCTTCTGCCAAAGCTTCATGACTGAATTACAAAAACACATCGGACCATCACTTGATGTACCTGCTGGTGATATCGGTGTTGGTGGACGTGAGATTGGTTACCTTTACGGTCAATACAAACGCCTTAACCAATTTGATGCTGGTGTCTTGACTGGTAAACCTCTTGGATTTGGTGGTAGCTTGATTCGTCCAGAAGCAACTGGTTACGGTTTGGTTTACTATACTGAAGAAATGCTCAAAGCTAACGGTAACAGCTTTGCTGGTAAGAAAGTGGTTATTTCAGGTTCTGGTAACGTTGCTCAATACGCTCTTCAAAAAGCAACTGAACTTGGTGCAACTGTTATCTCTGTATCTGACTCAAATGGTTATGTCATCGATGAAAATGGTATCGACTTCGATCTTTTGGTTGATGTTAAAGAAAAACGTCGCGCTCGTTTGACTGAGTATGCAGCTGAGAAAGCAACTGCAACCTACCACGAAGGTTCTGTATGGACTTATGCTGGAAACTATGACATCGCTCTTCCATGTGCGACTCAAAACGAAATCAACGGTGAAGCAGCTAAACGTTTGGTTGCTCAAGGCGTTATCTGTGTATCTGAAGGTGCCAACATGCCAAGCGACCTTGATGCCATCAAAGTTTACAAAGAAAATGGTATTTTCTACGGACCTGCTAAAGCTGCCAATGCCGGTGGTGTAGCCGTTTCAGCCCTTGAAATGAGCCAAAACAGTCTTCGCCTCTCATGGACTCGTGAAGAAGTTGATGGACGTCTCAAAGATATCATGACAAACATCTTCAACACTGCTAAAACAACTTCAGAAACATACGGTCTTGATAAAGACTACCTTGCAGGAGCTAACATTGCTGCCTTTGAAAATGTAGCAAATGCTATGATTGCCCAAGGTATTGTTTAAGATTTATTTGCTCAATCCTCAATCGCTCCGATTGAGGATTTTTTGGTTGAGTTAAACAGTTGGGAAAATCTAATTAAAATCAAAGAGCAAACTAGGAAGCGAGCAACAGGCTGTACTTGAGTACGGCAATGCAAAGCTGACGTGGTTTGAATTTGATTTTCAAAGAGTATGTATTAAACAAAAAGAAAAACTGCTAATCCTAAGAATAGCGGTTTAATCATGTTTTTAAGCTACTGATGTAGTCGCTCTATTATTTAAATAAAATGAAGTGTTATGAATAACTTCAATATCTTTAAAGCTTTTTGTTAGATTTATAATTTCAACTATAGCCATCTCTACTCCTTAGTTTACATCAAAAAATTATGCTTAATTCTTATTGTTTTTGTAAGAAATCAGCGACCCCAATACTATTCCATTCAACAAGCCTAAAGAAATACCATATTCAACTGGAAAATCTAAAAAAATTGCAAACACTATTCCAATCATCACCCCTAGTGAGGCTGCTGTTGAAATTACATATTCATTTTCTTTCTTCATTTTCTTTACACCTAATTTCCTTTTTGTATATAAGCTGTAGTACTCTCCACCAAGAGCCATTAAGTACTTATGATTTCCTGACTCAACAATCTTACCACTTTTCATTACAAAAATAATATCCGCATCCTTAATCGTTGACAATCTATGAGCTACAATTATTTGAGTACAGCCCTTACTTTTTATATACTTTGTTATTCTTTCCTCATTAATAGTGTCTAATGCACTAGTTGCTTCATCTAAAATTACAATACTAGGGTTATTTATTAATGCACGTGCCAGTGCTATCCGTTGTCTTTGACCACCTGAAATATTTGAACCCAAATCTGAGATGATAGTGTTAAATTTCATCGGCATAGCCATGATTTCATCATAGATTTGAACTGCTTTACAAACTTCCTCTATCTTTTGTGAAGTAACTTCGTGCTTTAAAGTTATATTATCAAGAATACTTCTGTTCAATAAAAATGAATCCTGTGGAACTACTCCTAAATTTTGACTTAATATTTTTTATCTATTTGATTAATATTTACACAATCAAATAAAACTTTTCCTGTATCAATCTTATATAATCCTGATGGTATTTTTGATAACGTACTTTTTCCTGACCTCGGTTGACCGACTAGTGCAATTCTCTGTCCTGACTTAATAGTCAAATTTAAATTTTCTATTACAGGAGCTGAGTCTTTGGAACAAGAGAAAGAAAGGTCCTTAATATCTATTCTACTTCAAACGTTTCTAAACTATACTCCGGAAAATAATTTAACCAATAATTAACCATACTATCTTTCATCGTGTCTTCCAACCAGTACTAGGTCTTTAGATGATATCTAAAGACTTAGGTGTACACCTAAACATTTTATCCACCGACAATAATAATATCCATAACCAACAATAAAATTAGGGAATTTTTTAAAATTTTCTTCATATTTAGACTTCCTTTCAGTTTTTATTTATTGTACAATAAATAAAAATCAATTACTTTTTTGTTGGGAAAACGGGAAAATTATGAAATCAAAACTTGGCGTCACACTCAGAAAAGTTCGTAAAGGAAAACAAATCAGTTTATGTTCTGTTGCTGACGAGCATCTTTCTAAATCTCAAATATCTCGATTCGAACGTGGAGAATCAGAAATATCTTGTATTAGACTTATCAATATTTTAGACAAGTTGCACGTTACCCTAGATGAGTTTCTTATTTTACACGATGATGACTACACCAATAGTGAATCATTTGCTAACCTAGTTCAATATATTCGTAAACAATACTCATCACAAAGTATTGATAATATAGCATGCCTACTATCTGATACTACAAATTACACTCTAGATCCTTTAGAGAAAACTATGGTAAAATCCATTCTACACACAATGGATTCGAGAATCATTCCATCAGATGAAGAACTACTTCAACTGACAGACTATCTTTTTAAAGTCGAAAAATGGGGTTACTATGAGATTATTATATTTGGTAACTGTGCACGAACAATTAACTACAATTCCTACTTCTTATTGACAAAGGAATTGTTAAAGAATTATATCTACTCTTCTCTGAATAAAACAAATAAACGAATGGTCACTCAACTTGCTATAAATTGTTTAATTCTTAGTATAGATGAGGAAAAATTTTCTAATTGTTCCTATTTAATTAGTGAGATAAAAACATTATTAGATAATGAATTTAACTTCTATGAACAGACAGTTTTTCTCTATGCAACTGGATACTATGAATTTAAACGCCAATTAAGTAGTGGAATTGAAAAAATGAAACAGGCCATACAAGTTCTTGATATTTTAAGAGAAGACAAGTTAAAATTACACTATACTGACCATTTTAATAAACTAGTAAATAAAAAATAAATGAAATTATTCTCTATCTTTTAACGAATTAGTCGTAAATACTATTATTCTAATAAGACATTCTCGTGAAATTTTAGGACTGTAAATTTATTGATATTAATAATTTTCACAAACGAATCCAGTCTTCTAGCTATCTCCTCATATTCATTAATTTCATTACCAAGTTCCTGTGGCGATTTTAAAATATCTGTATTGAGTCGATCTAACGTTATTGATTCCGTCATGTTCATTTGGGCAAAATCATACTTAGCTAATTTTCTAGTCTCATGATCTTCACTCTTCAAATTGATAAGGACTTCCGCCATCTTGTTTAAGGTGGCGATTTTTTCTTGGGTTTCTTCTAGCTGCATATCAATCTCTGCAATTTCTAATACAAGCTCATCTTTGATTTCTTGGTATTGTTTGTTCGTGTTAGATAGTTCAATCATAAGATTAATTTCAGAAATCTTCTCTTGAAGACTTTTTAAAGTTGGTCGTCTATATGGGAGTTTTTGGCTATCGTTGCTCAATTGTCTGATTAAGGTTCTAGAAACTCCTTCAGTCTTTTCACCTCCACTTGAAATCCTTTGTCTACTTCCTTAATTAACTCTCCGACTCCTTTACTCAATTCTTGTAATTGGTCCTGAGAAATCAGATGGCTTTGATTAATCGCACGCGCAATTTGATTGATGTTATTTCCAATCCGTCTCAATTCAAAAACTAACTGGTCATAAGTATCAGTGTTAATCGTGACAAATGACATATTAGGATTAAGCAAAGCTTTTCTGGCATAGACTGAGAAATTTTGACAATTGCTCTTAGCAATCCGTTCATTCAATTGGTGTAATTCTGGATCAGTTAGAAATACTTTTTTGAGATTGGTACGATAACGATAAACCATTACATCCTCCTAACCCATATATTTTTCACGGAACTCACGACTGAGTGGCTGCACTTGATTCACTTCTGCAATCAATTCTTGAACGCAAGTCAATAAGATTGAGACGTGCTCTTGAGTCACTTGATGATTTTCTCTTGCGATAACCAGAACTTCATACACATCTCGACTAATCTGTTCAAACTTTTGAGACTGCCAAAGGGAGAACCAACTTTCAAAAATTCTATCCTGATAATTCTTTTTCAATAAATTCTGACGAAAAAATTCTGAGAAACTATCCATTTTTTGTTCCCTCATCATTTCTTTTATCTGTCTTTCTTCTTGTCTCGTGATTCTAAATTGCTTTCTGATTGACTTAATTTCTTGTCCCATTCTGATATCCCTTCAACATTCTACTTGTCTGACAGTGTAAGTCTACCTCACATTGTCAGTACGCTTCCTAAAGACCTCACTTGCTTCTTGTTCGGTCTTTGCTAGCTCAGATATTGTGTCCACAATATCCCAAAAATCATATCGCCAACCAACCAAAACCTTCCAGTTTTGACAGCCAACGATAAGATAACTTGGTGGCTTCGCCCCCAAACCCCCAGAGAAAAATCAAGGATTGATTTTCTTAGGAATGGTATTAGGATAACAAGGATGATTTGGAAAAGATATCACAACATGAAAAATGAGGGAAAAAAAAGAGAGCCTGAGCTCTCAGAAATGAAGATGTAACAAAATCAAAAAAAATAACTCTCCAGCTAGATTTTCAATCTTGCCATAGACTTGGAGTATCATTCATATGTACTCTATCACATTTTTCAATCTCAAGATATAAATCTTTGAGTAAATTTATACTAGTTAATACTGCTTCACCAGTATTCAATTTCCTGACTTGTGCAATCTGCTGCTCAGATAAATGATTACTAATTGCTCTAATCTCATCAATAGCTGTTAAACGGTGAATAAGTAAAGTACCAATTTGACCTAATAGAATTTTATCAACATCATTAGGATTCTGTGTCGTTAAAAAAAGAAATATACCTTTTTTACGACCTTCTCTTGCAATTCCTGTTAACCCCGTATAAAATGATGTCTCTCCTATGCTATTAGATTTTGTATATCGGTGTACCTCATCAATAAAAATTACGAATGAATTAATCTCATTTTTGGGGATGTTTAATAAAAAATTTGTTACCAAATCAATTATCATCCCACCAATACCATCTGTAGTACCAATCCTTGATGCATCTATATAAAGAGATTTTTTTGATGTGGTTGCAAAATTTTTAATAATATCTAATAAGTTCTCTTTTTGAGAACTAAAGAATGTTTTAAAATTTGTATTAGCTAATTTATAATTTACCTTTTGTATCAGATATTGATTTATACCAAAATTAAATGCATCTGCCTTATACACACCAGAATTTGTTTGTTGAGTTGTTTCATTAGCTATCTGCTCACTTAAAAGTGATAAATCGAAATCTTTATCATTAGATGTTAGCTGATTTAATTCTCTTTCTACAACGTTTACTGACTTACCAATTTTTATATATGGTCCTGTTAATCTCTTCTTCAATTGATATCTTAAACCTCTAATTGCTTCTGCCAAAACAGCAGGTTGAGTACCATCATTGGTTTCAAATAATATTGACCATTGCTGCATTGACAATTCGGATACAGGAACAAACGCTTTTTCTCCTAAAACATATTTATCAACTTCATCTTCTGAAAAAGATAAGCTATATTCACCGGTAGGATCAATAATCAAAGTACGTATATTATTACTTATTAATTTATCTAATATCGACAATGCAGATGTTGATTTTCCACTATTAGTTGTGCCAATGGTTAATAAATGTCTGTCAAATAAAGTTCTAGGCTGAAAAGAAATAGGGTAATTTTGAGAATTTAACGATAAATTTGAAAAGGATGATAATTTTTTCTCCGAATTTGGTTTAACTTCTATCGAGGATACGAAATGTTCAATTATATTTCTATCTGCTATGTAGACTTTATCAGTTAATCCTACAGTATGAGTCCCAGGTAACTTGAAAAATTTATCACCGATTGGTATAAAACCTAAAATATCAATATTTAATTCTGGATAAACATTTTCTTGAAATCCCTTTGCTACCATTTCATGAGAATTCACTCCATTTTGTATCTTTGACTGAAATAATTCTCCAAAGTAAATTCCATCATTTGAATCTATAGCTACAAAATAATTTATTGTATTAGGAATTATAGCTATATTCTTTAGCTTTTTAAAAGCTAATAATGTAAGATTTTCAACTTGAATAACTATATTACTACGGTATACTTGCGACACCATGCCTAAATAAAAATTACTCTTATCTAACTCATCATAAAAATCTTCAATCCGCATATTTACCACCTAAATACTCTGTTAATCCATCATTTAATGTAGCCTTTAAAAAGACAATTGGATTATGTACTTCCATTAGATGCGTTATTTCTTTCCAATTATCGTTTTGTTGATCGATGTTAAAGTCAGAAACTACTACCGTTAAACCAGAGTTATTTTTGATCGCTTGTGTAATCATTTTAGAAATATGATTGTCCGAAAAGCTAAATCCCGTCGTAATCAGTAGTGTATTTTGCTTTTTTAATAATTCCTGGAATTTAGTAAACAGTTCAAAATATGGTTCCTGATAGCTCTGAGCATATTTATCAGAACTTGGAAAAATCATCACCGTATTATTGATATTATTAATTGCATTTTTCTTTTTCCTATAAATATTTCCATCTTCACCTCTTTCCCAAGTCAGAGAACCGTGAATCTTAATTAGATTAAACACTTTGTCCCTGTACTCTAACTCGCTCGTTTTCATTATTGGCACTTCTCTAATAAGATTCCAATCAAAAATATCACTCTCAAATTTTGGATCTTCAACAAAATTAAAACCATCAAATATTATATAATTCAATTTTGCCCCTGCCTCCTCAAATAAAGTATCATAATTTGTTGTAACTACTGAAAGCTTATTGGGAGACTTAATTTTTTTAATCAATATGTTTAAAATAGCACCATGTTTTAACTTATTCCTATCATAGCTATAGTCAGTATTTTTCTTTATAATTTTAAGAATAGTATTGAGCGACTTTTCATATTTTACCTTTCCTCTTTTTACATATGGAGCATAGTGTTGTAAGCTGGATAAAAAGTCCTCTAAATTAAAATCTTCACTTAAAATCTCTATTTCAACATTATTATCATCAGTAATTTTTTTAGTGATATTACCAAAATCAATAATTTTTGATAATTGGACCAGCGAATATATGTCATTCCGTTCATTCAGTTGTTCAAAAACATCTTGAGCAATCATTGCTACAGTCTTTCCAAATGCGTTATTTATTACACCGTTTTCAACTACAACTGAAGCTCCAGCACCAGCTAACAGTACTATATTGTCAAACTTTGTATGAAGAATAGTATTCAAATCTTGTTGAATTAACTTTTTAAAATCAGTTATATCAAAAGTTTTATCCTCTTCAATCAAAGTCAGCTGTTCACTATTTTTAAAGAACTCATTACTTTCCATATAGTAGGTAACATTTGCAGACTTATAAAAATATTCTTTCATAAACTATTTCCATTCTCCTTAACTTTATATAGCCTTTTTAATCTATCTTTCTCTATTTGCATCATCTCTTCCTCAACTTTGCTCCATTTTCCAAAGATGCACTCTTGTAGCACTTCTACTGCGGAGCCTTCATCAGTTTCAGAATCATATACACAACTTCTATCTCGTTGGTAAATTTGAATTCTTTCAAAGATAGCTAGTTCTTCCAATTGTCGTGTATTATCAACTAGATGATTTACAATGAAATCATGATGTTCTTTTGGAGTTGCGCGTGCTTGATTTGGATTGATAGCGTACAGTTCTTCGTATCGGATAAGAGTGCTCAGATAGGACAGCTTAGGCTTTGTCGCTATCAAGACTAATTGTACTTCATATCCCTTATTTTTTAAGAGTTGTGCTGTTTTCTTTGGAACATCAATTGTTCGTAAAGTTCCCTCAATCAAAAGATTGTATCCCAAATGACTCAATTCGGTTACTAAAGACTCTACCATTTCCCCTGCAAAATCTTTTGTGTATTCTACACTATCTTTGCCATATTCTTGCTGCAGTTCTAAATAGTGTGGATGCTGAGAACGAAAACTATCACCATCTATGATAACAATATTTCCTTGAAATTCTTTCTGTTTTATACGATGAATTGTAGTCTTACCGGCACCACTTTGCCCTCCAAGCAAAAGCGCTATAGGTTGCTTACTGGACTTTTTTCCTCTTGTCAGTGAACGAAGATTCCGTGCTAGAGCATGTTTGAATTCACTATCAGTATAATCTTGGATTTCCACTAGGCTACCATCCGTTTTTCAGATATCTCTAACATACGTTCAATTCCATCCAAATAGCCGCTATATCTCTCTATTTCATCAAAAGTTTCTACTAAATAGATATTCGTATGAATCAAGTCAGATAGATCATCACTCATTAAAATCCAAGGATTAGATTCATCATCAATGCTAATTCCCTGGCTATCTTGATAACGATAGAGTCGAGATAATAGATTAGCACCTCTTTCTTTCACAATTTCAATTTTTAAAGTCAGTTCATAATCTTCAACAGGATTGAGCATTTTATCCTCTCCTACAATATCGACATAAGATACATTAAACTTCTGACAAATGATGTCTATTAGTTCCGTAGAGACTGAACTAGTTCCATTTTCATAACGACTCAGACTATTACGTGAAATACCTACAATCCGTGCAAATTCGGGTTGGGTTAAGTCATGTGTTTTACGTAAGGATTTTATGTTCTTTCCAATCATGGCAAACTCCTTTATGTTTATAATTCCATTATAGCATAAAAAAGCAGAACGCACCAATTTTGGTGCGTTTCCAATAACAAGCTACACAAATTTCTAACAAAGAGCAATATAAAAACCCCACCAAGATAATTCCTAGTGGGGTTTCGGTGGGGAACACAATTATTCCCTCCATTATTATCGCCTTTATATTGTCTTAAACCTCATTAAACAAGGGTTCCGCAATATAATTGCGGTACTCTATTATTTAAGAGTAACTGAAGCTCCAGCTTCTTCCAATTTAGCTTTGATTTCTTCAGCTTCTGCAGTTGCAACGCCTTCTTTAACAAGTGCTGGTGCACCGTCAACAAGTTCTTTAGCTTCTTTAAGTCCAAGACCAGTGATTTCACGTACAACTTTGATAACGCCAACTTTTTTGTCGCCTGCAGATGTCAATTCAACGTCGAATGAATCTTTAGCAGCACCAGCGTCAGCAGCACCAGCTGCAGCAACAGCTACAGGAGCAGCTGCAGTTACACCAAATTCTTCTTCGATAGCTTTTACAAGGTCATTCAATTCAAGGATTGAAGCTTCTTTAATTTCAGCAATAATGTTTTCAATGTTCAATGCCATTGTTATTTCCTCCAAATATGTTTTAAATTTATAATAGATTTTCGTAGCTAGGCTACGCTGCGTAGCTTAAGATTAAGCTGCGTCTTCTTTGTTGTCTGCAACCGCTTTGACTGCAAGAGCAACGTTGCGCACTGGCGCTTGAAGTACAGAAAGGAGCATAGAAAGAAGTCCTTCGCGGTTTGGAAGAGTTGCAAGAGCAAGAATCTCTTCTTTAGATGCGACAGCGCCTTCGATTGCACCACCTTTGATTTCAAGTGCTTCAGCGTTTTTAGAAAAGTCGTTCAAGATTTTCGCTGGTGCGATAACATCTTCGTTAGAAAATGCTACTGCAGATGGTCCAACAAATACAGATGCAAGATCTTCAAGACCAGCTTTTTCAGCTGCACGACGCAAGATTGAGTTTTTAATAACTTTATACTCAACTTCGCTTCCACGAAGCTCACGACGAAGAACTGTATCTTGCTCAACTGTCAAACCACGAGCGTCTACAACGACGATAGATGCAGCAGCTTTCATTTTTTCAGCTACTACGTCAACTAGTTCCGCTTTTTTAGCAATAATTGCTTCACTCATTAGTGTGTTCACCTCCGTTATTATTTTGCTTGGGGAAATTTTTCAAAAGAAAAACGCGCCCAAACCTAGACACGAAAGTACAATACGCTTCTTTTTACATGATACGTTTTGTCCTCGGTAGGATACTTATGAGTCGAGCTCCCCTACTGTCTTAGGCAGTTTTTTCAAACCGTATATAAGTATAGCATAGTAAAAAAAAGAATGCAAGATTTTTGCAAACTTTTTTTAAAATTTTTCGTGATTTTCTTCTAAAGTTCTACTGTCAGGACTTGGCCTTGCTTAACAACCTGTTCTCCGCCGATATAGACATCATCTACATCACTGGACTTGACAGCATAGACTAGGTGAGAGAGCATATTTTCTTGGGGTTGAAGATGGATTTTCCCTTGTGGTTGGATGACCAGAAAATCTGCTTGCTTGCCAACTTCCAGACTTCCTATCTGTTCTTCCATTCCAAGGACCTTAGCCCCTTCAATTGTCAGCGCCTTGAGAGCTGTTTCGATAGGGAATTGGCTGGCATCTCCGCTCTTCATTTTCTGTAGTAGTGCAGCTGTCCGTCCTTCCTCAAACATATCTAGATTATTATTGGAAGCAACCGAGTCAGTCGCAATTCCTACTGTTACTCCTGCTTTTTGGAGTTGGATAATTGGAGCAATTCCTGAAGCCAGTTTGAGATTACTGATAGGATTGTGGGCGATAGCCACTTGAGAGGTTGCCAAGCATTCAATTTCTTTCTCGTTTAATTCGACCCCGTGAGCAAATACAGACGGATGCTCTAAATAACCCAGTTCTTCGAGAAAAGCAAGAGGACGTTTACCGTATCGTTTCAGGATAATTCCTGACTCCTCCTTGGTCTCCGCCACATGGATATGGAGAGGAATATTTAGCTCTTTTGCCATGTCTAAACTCGCTTGTAGCAAATCTTTACTACAGCTGTAGGGAGAATGTGGAGCTACCATTACCTTGAAATTTAGATTTTTATATCCAATAATTTCCTCAATGATGGCTCGTGTTCTAGCAATAGTCTCAGCAGTTGTTTCTGCCTCTGAAGAAAAGAGGGTCGGTGAGAAATAACAACGCATCTTAGAATCTTTCACTGCCTGATAAATTTGCTCAATATCTACACCATTGGGATTATACATATCATTAAAGGTTGTTGTTCCTGACTGGAGCATCTCTGTCAGAGCTTCTTTAACCGCCTTGGTAGTTATGTCGGGAGTAAATCCTGCTTCTGCAGGCCAGATATAGTCATTGAGCCATTCATGGAGATTGCTGTCATCTCGGATTCCTCTCAAACCTGTCATTGCAGAATGGGTGTGACAATTGACCAAACCAGGCATAATCCAGGCTCCCTGATAGTCTATAATCTGCTCAGCTTGCTCTAAAATCTCTGACTTCTCTTGACCGACATAGACGATTTGTGAATCCTTAACGGCTAAGATTCCATCTAGATAGACATGGAAATCTTGGTCACAAGTCACGATATTTACATGTTGAAAGACTTTCATACTAGGCTCCTTTTCTAAAAAATAATTTATACTCTCTTCAAACCACGTCAGCTTCACCTTCCCGTAGATATATGGTTAATGACTTCGTCAGTCTTATCTACAACCTCAAAGCAGTGCTTTGAGCAAGCTACGGCTAGCTTCCTAGTTTGCTCTTTTATTTTCATTGAATATTACAGTGAATAATTTTTCTAGCTATTGTAACAAAAAAGTCACCCGAAGGCAACTTTTTTTGTCCATAAGATTTTAAAGTAGAAAGGATTAGTCAGAGCTAAAAGCTGCAGCTTGCTGCATTTGGTAATACTTGCCCTTTCGAGTCATGAGATTCTGATGATTGCCATACTCAACGATGTCACCATCCACCAAGACTAGAATCAGATCCGCATCTTGAATGGTTGACAAACGGTGGGCGATGATAAAGCTTGTGCGCCCCTTCATGAGCTTAGCAAAGGCATCCTGAACCAATACTTCTGTCCGTGTATCGATAGAAGAAGTCGCCTCGTCTAAGATAAGAATCTTTGGAATAGCTAGAAAGACTCGGGCAATGGTCAAGAGCTGAGCCTGACCGACAGAGAGAGATTCACCTGCATTTTCCAGTTTGGTATCATAACCCTGCGGCAACTGTTGGATGAAAAAATCGGCATTGGCTGCTTTGGCTGCAGCAATCACCTGCTCCCGACTGGCTTCAGGATTTCCAAAGGAAATATTGTCATGAATGGTCCCTTGCTTAAGCCAGGTTTCTTGGAGCACCATGCCAAACTGCTGTCGAAGAGAAGCACGACTATAATCATAAATGGATTTCCCATCCAGCAAGATATCTCCAGAATTAATGGGATAAAAACGCATGAGGAGATTGATAAGGGTTGATTTTCCGGCACCTGTCGGGCCAACAATAGCTACCTTGCTGCCAGCTGGGATGTCAATAGATAAATTCTTAATCAAGATCTTTTCAGGATTGTAGCCAAAAGAGACCTGTTTAAAGGAAATTGCTCCCTTAACCTGGTCACTGGTCAAGTCTTCCTTGCCTGTTTCAACCACTTCAGGTCTATCTAAGACTCCATAGACACGCTCTGCGCAAGCGAGAGCACTTTGCAACTCAGCTAGCACTGAAGAAATATCGTTAAAGGGTTTAGTGTACTGTTGGACATAGTTCAAAAAAGTCACTAAACGCCCAATGGTCAAGGTGGAACCCATCATGATACGATAAGCCCCCACTCCAGCTAGAAGGGCATAAATGAGTGCATTGACGAAACGAGTTGAAGGATTGACTGTTGAAGAATAAAAGATGGCCGACTGCGAATAGCCTGCGTAGTTGTTATTAGCCTCACGCAGCCTTTGGATAAATTCTGTCTGAGCATTAAAAGACTGGATAATGGTCTGCTGGCTAAGAGATTCTTCAATCAACTGAGTTTGAATCCCCCTTGTCTCTGTTTGCTTTTGGAAGAGATGATAGGAGCGTTTAGCAATAAAGCGTGAAATCACCATAGACAGTGGCGTCAACAGCAAGACTAAGAGGGTCATGAGGAGATGGATTTGAAGCATGGCTAGAATACTAACCAAAATCATCAAGACGCCAATGAAAAATTGGTTAAAAATCATGGTCAAGCCAGCTGCCAACTGTTCTATGTCCGTGGTTACACGACTGACCATTTCTCCACTGCCTTGCCGATCTACAAAGGCAATCGGTAAACGATGGAGCTTATGGATGATTCGCTCACGCAAGTCTCTAGTATAAGAGAAGATTAGACGATTATAGAGGAGAGGATTGACCCACTGCACAAGGGTATTTCCTATGACCACCAAGATCATCTGAATGAAAATCTGCCAAAAAACTAGCGAAGAACCAGCCACTAGGACCTGGTCAATGACCTGCCCAATCAAGATAGGTAGGTAGATTGATAAACCAACCTGGGCAATAGTTCCTAGAAAGGTTAAGAAAAAGAGGAAAGGATGACTTGCTAAATCCTTGGTCAAACGTTTGAGCGTCTGGTTTGCAGTTTGTCGTCTCATGCTAGTCCTCCTTTCCATGTTGAGATGCATTGATTTCACGATAGACTTGACTAGATTTCATCAAGTCCTCGTGCTTGCCGATAGCTAAAAGCTCACCTTTTTCCAAGAGGAGAATCTGGTCAGCCATCTGTAAAGTCGAGGTTCGTTGAGAGATCAAGATTAAACTTGTATTTGGCAGATTTTCTCGAATAGCTCTCAAGAGCTTGGACTCGGTAATGGTATCGAGAGCCGAGGTTGCATCATCTAGGATGAGAAACGGAGCTTGGCGTAAGACTGCTCGAGCGATGGACAAGCGTTGTCTTTGACCGCCTGAGAAATTTCGGCCTCCTGCCTCAACTAGAGCATCCAAGAGTCCTTCCTTTTCACTGACAAAATCCTTTGCTTGCGCAATTTCCAAGGCCTGCCAAAGTTCTTGATCAGTTACTTCTTGATCTAAACCTAGAGTCAAGTTGGAACGAATAGTTCCCTTAAAAAGTTCGACTTTTTGGGGCACATAGGCAATCCAAGACCGCCACTGCTCTAAATTACGAGGACTAGATCCATCTCGATAAAGGGCAATGATCCCCTTATCTGCTGGATAAAGCCCAAGTAAGACTTGCACCAAGCTTGATTTACCAGAACCCGTTCCCCCAATAATACCAAGGATTTTCCCTTGAGTCAGGTCAAAGGAAATATCTCTCAGAGAAGGCTGGGCCGCATCAGGATAGGTAAAGGTCAGTTCTTGAACTTGTAAAACCTGATTACTGGTAACTTGCCTTTGTTCTAATTCAGAATGGATATCTTCTGGAGCTTCGGCAAAGACTTCCTCGATTCGCTTAGCTGAGATATAGGACTGGTTGAGAGAATTTATCAGCATGGCTAGCTTGACCAATTCCACCAAAATCTGTAGGAGATAGTTGATGAGGGCAATAAGAGCACCTTGACTTAGCAAACCTCCTTGTATAGAAATATAGCCCTGCCAGATGATAACGAGGAGAGTTCCATTGACAATCAGATAGGTCAGAGGCGTTAATAAACTAGACCAGAAACCAGTTTTCTCTTGTAATCTAGCATAGACTTGGTTAAGGGTTTGAAAAATCTGTAACTCTCGTTTTTCTTGGCCAAAAGCACGAATCACTCTCATTCCTTGTAATTGCTGGCGCGTTTCTTGAACCAGTTGGTCCGTTTTCTTTCTTAGACTGCTGTAGAGAGGATTGACCAGTCGAGATAGCCCTACAATGACGATAGTCAAAATGACAACCATGACTAAAAACCAGAGAGTCAACTCAGCTGAGATTCGATAGGCCATAAAGATAGCCCCAAAAACGATAATAGGCGCTCTCAAAAAGAGACGCAGGAATTGATTGATACCAGTCTGAATCTGGTAGGTGTCCGAAGTCAAGCGAGTCACCAAGCTCGAAGTTGTCAAACGGTCTCTGCTGTCCTTAGGCAATGAAAGAATATGACGATAGAGGTCGTCTGTCAGTTCTTTGGCAAATCCTACCGCTGCCTTGGCTGAGTAAAACTGAGCTATCAAGGCCACTACAACGCCAATCACTGCAAAGATAAGGAGCAGGCCAATCTGCATCCAAAGATGTCCTTGATTTCTCTGAGGCAAGGACTGGTCAACAATCTCAGCAATCACCATGGGAACCAAGAGCTCAAAAACAGCTTCTAACAGCTTGAACAAGGGGGCTAAAATTGATTCCTTGATGTAGGGTTTGAAGTAAGATAATAGGTGTTTCATAAATCCCTTCTATTCGTATTCTAGAAATGAAGAAAGTGGGAAGCGCCCACCATCTCTGTTTTATTTGTTTAAGTAAGGCAATAAATAGCCATATCCTGCCTCTTCCATCTCATCCTTGGCCACAAAGCGCAAGGAAGCAGAATTGATACAGTAACGGAGACCACCTAACTCTCGAGGCCCATCTGTGAAAACATGCCCCAAGTGAGCATTGCCTGACCGGGAACGAACTTCTATTCGCTCCATTCCATGGCTGAGATCCTTGTAATAATGAATCAATTCCTTAGAAATCGGACGGCTAAAACTTGGCCAACCACATCCTGAGGCAAATTTATCCTTAGCAAAAAAGAGTGGCTCACCCGTCGTAATATCTACATAAATGCCCTCTTCAAAAGTTTGGTCATAGGCATTAGTAAATGGAGCCTCTGTAGCAGCTTCTTGGGTAACACGATAGGACTCTTCAGTTAAACTTTCCTTTAACACCTCTTGACTAGGCTTTTCATAGTTAGAGGCATCAATCAAAGGTTTCTCAGCATCGCTCACATCAATATGACAGTAACCTGAAGGATTCTTCTTAAGATAGTCTTGGTGGTAATCTTCAGCCAGAATATAGTGACGAAGTTTCTCCACTTCTACTGCAATCTTTCGACCTAGCATGCGTTCCTGCTCCTGCACCACTGTGTAGATAGCTGGCAAGTCTGCATCATCTTGGTAATAAATCCCAGTTCGATATTGACGACCGCGGTCATTTCCCTGCTGGTTAACAGACAAGGGGTCGATGACTCGGAAATAATAGAGCAAAATCTCTCTGAGTGAGACTGCCTTCTCATCGTAAATCACTTGAACCGTTTCTGCATGGTCTGTTTCCTTGAGCAATTGGTAATTGGTCGTTTCGACTTGACCATTAGCGTAGCCAACACTGGTTGCTAATACTCCAGAAATTCGTGAAAAATATTCCTCTAGGCCCCAAAAACAACCACCTGCTAGATAAATTTCTGCCATCTTTGTTTCTCCTTTATCAAGTTTTTAACTAGACTTCTTTTCAAAAAAAGGATAGGAAGCCCTCTAGTCAAGAGTTTCCCCATCCTATCATCTATTCTTTATTTTGCTTCGACACGGACACCTTGGGTATCAACTTTCAAGTCATGCAGTTTTCCTTTGAAAGGTTGCTTTTCCAATTCTGCCTTAATCCTTGGCATCTTGTCATGAGAAGCCAAGACCATAACTGTTGGCCCTGCACCAGAGAGATAGGTTGCATAGGCACCATTCTCTTTGGCTACTTGCTTAATGGTTGCAAATTCTCTCACCAAGTCCTGACGATAGCGCTCGTGGAATAGGTCTCCCTCGATTGCTTGCCCAGCGGTCACCATGTCTCCTGCCAACAAGGCCGCAACCGCCACATTGGCGATAGAACTGGCAGCAACAGCTTCCTTGTAAGACAATTTCTTAGGCAATACACCACGGCTGTCTCGAGTACGCAATTCATAGTTTGGAATGTAGGCTAGGAAATCACACTCTGGAAAGTCTGCTACAATAGCAGAAACTTGTCCATCAACAGAGCTTGCAATAACAAGATTACCATAGATAGCTGGAGCCACATTGTCAGGATGTCCTTCAATCTTGGTTGCCAACTGCAATTTTTCATTATCTGACAAGTTGAGCTGACCCAGTTGGTTGGCGAGTTCAATCCCAGCAACGATAACCGAGCTAGAAGAACCCAAACCACGCGCCAAGGGAACATCACTGGTCATTTTCAAACGTCTTGGCTGTAAGTCCGGTACAATTTGCAAAGCGATTTTGAGCAAGAGATTACGCTCGTCATGTGGAATCCATTTGCCAATCTGGTGTTCAATCAACCACTCATCTCGTTCTTCGCAGATCTCGATTTGAAGATACTTGGTTACAGCTACACCGACCGAGTCAAAGCCTGGCCCGATATTGGCACTGGTTGCAGGTACAATAATTTTCATCTTATTCTCCTAGCACCTTGAAGGTATTCAAGAGGTCGAATTCTGAAACCTTCTTCAATTCAGCTGAGACATTTTCAAGCTGGGCTTTATTAATCTTGTGTGTGATGATCACAACACGCGCCTTGTCACCCTCTTTTCCATCTTGAAGAATTTGCTTGAAGGAAATATCTTGGGCATTGAAGATTTCAGCAAGTTTCAAGACCTGACCTTTTGAGTCTGGAGCCAAGATTGAGAAATAGTAGTTTGCTTTGACATCTTCTGGATTTGCCAAGACCAAGTCACGACTGTATTCGTTGAAGTCTTTGCCAATGGTTCCATCATTCAAGCGACGAACGATACGGACAATATCGGCTACAACACTTGTTGCAGTTGGTTTTTGACCAGCACCTGGTCCATAGTACATAGACTCACCAATACCGATAGATTCTACAAAGACGGCGTTCATTACCCCATTCACACTAGCAAGTGGGTGCGCTTTAGGAAGGAAGGTTGGTGTTACTTCTGCAGCAATACCTGAAGGAGTTTCCTCGATAGAACCAACCAATTTCACTACATAACCAAGGTCTTGGGCTACAGCCACATCTTCTGGTGTGATATTGCGGATCCCCTTGTGGGCTACATCGTCAAATGCAACCTTCATGCCAAAGGCAAATTGGCTCAAAATAACCATCTTGTAGGCTGCATCAATCCCATCTACGTCATTCGTCGGATCGCTTTCTGCAAATCCTAGACGTTGCGCTTCCGCAAGAGCATCATCATAAGACCAGCCCTCTTCCACCATCTTGGTCATCATAAAGTTGGAAGTTCCGTTGACTACTCCAAGCACGCGCGTGATTTTATCAGAAGCTAATGAATTTGCCAACGTACGAAGAATTGGAATACCACCAGCTACTGCTGCTTCGTAGTAAAGTGCTACCTTATTAGCTTTAGCGATTTCTAACAATTCTGCACCGTGGACAGCCAAAAGGTCCTTATTGGCAGTGACAACGTGTTTCCCAGCTTCCAAGGCACGAGTGATAAAGGTCTTAGCAGGTTCGATACGCCCCATCAATTCCACTACAATCGTAATATCTTGGTCTGATAAAATGTCATCCACATTGGTTACAAAGTTAAAGTCATTCCCTGCTGCAAGCAAGCGGATCTTTTCATCTTCATCCTTGACCAATACCTTAGCAACTTCAATATCTGAATGTGCTGATTGATTGATTTTTTCTCCATTTTCCTTTAGGAGGAAAGGCACACCACTTGCAACGGTACCAAATCCTAGTAAAGCAATTTTAACTGTCATGTTTATCTCCTCGAAATTTTCTAATATAGCCATTATAACAGAATTTTGTGAAAATTCCTATTATAGTAAATCACTATTTCAGTCTAAAAAAGAAAAAACGAATCAGATGATTCGCTCTTATTTAAATCTGGAAATAGCTTTCCAAAAATGATTATCCAATCTTTTGCAGATTGAGCACTGCATCATGATTCATCAAGACTTGGCCATACTCCTGCAAGACTGAACGACTGATGTCACTATCATCTGCAAATTCGCGCATACGGGCCAAGAGCCAAGCTGGATATGGACTTGGATGATTTTCAATATCCACTAAAATGGTCAAATAATAGCGCTCATTCATCTTGTAGAGTTCAGAAGTTTCCATCTCAAAAGTCACCGTCTTGGCAAAAGCTACCAAGTCAGCCAACTTAGCAAAAGAAAGAATGTAGTAGATGTAAGGCTCTTTCTTGCTTTCAGCTTCTTGTTCAGCCTGCTCCTGCTCTTCTTCCTTGGCTTCAACCTGCTCTAGAGATTGAATCGCTTCGATATCATCCTTGGTTTTGTCTGCGATGCTTTTTTCCAAGGTTTTGATAAATTCATCTGGCGACATTTGAGCCAATTCTTCCATATCTGGTAAATCCGATAAATCTTCAAAATCTAGATTTTGGTCAATCTTTGATTTGGTTACAAAGACATCGACCTTATCCGGTTTTGGAGTCACACGGAAGCTCAACATACCTGTATCCAAAAAGCTCTCAGGCATCTCTAACTCATCTAAGATAGCGTAAAAGAATTCTTCTGTTTTTTCTTGAGGAACGAGAAAGTCAGCAATCTCCATGCCACGATCCATCAAATCCTCTAAAGACATCGTGATTTTTAAAGTTGTATCACTAATTTGTTTCATTTTCATTGCTAGTAACCTCATACTTTCAGTTCTATCTATTATACTAGATTTTTACGATTTTATCAAAAGAATGAAGCGAGAATGTAATATAATACTAGAGACCATTTTACAATACAAGAAAGAAAGCACAATGAAAAATATAAAAGTTAGTGCACTGGCTAGCTTACTAGTCAATGTTCTCAATATCGTTTTTCCACTGATAACCAATCCTTATCTGACACGGATTCTCAGCAAATCCAACTACGGTTATTTCAATACCGCCAATACCTGGGCTAGCTTTGTCATTCCACTAGCAGCCTTTGGAATATACAACTACGGGATTCGTGCTATCAGTAAGGTTAAGGACGATAAAGATAAGATTAATTATGTCTTCTCCAAGTTATTCTATATATCTGTAATTACTTCTGTCCTTACAACAAGTATCTACTTTTTGTTTATTTACCTAGATAATAGTATTGAAAATTTAAAAGAACTCTACTACATACTTGGTGTCCAGGCTCTCTTCCAATTCCTTTATATCGAGTGGATGAACGAGGCTTATGAAAACTATGCCTTCATCATGAGTGCAACAACTATCCTAAACTACCTGCTCAGTTTTCTTTGGATCAAGAGAGAACTTTCCTTTGTCAAAATTGGTCTTGTTAAATTAATCAAAGCATCTAAACCTCTCTTGACTATGCTTCTCCTAGCGAACGCCAACATGCTCTATACTTTGCTTGATAGAATGTTTATCACCAAGGGACCTGATGAAAACTATATTTCTTATTATACTATCGCTTTGAACATTGTTATGTTGATTGCTAATGTACTAAGTGGAGCTATCAACGTTAGTATTCCACGTCTCGGTTACTATCTCGGTAAGAAAGACTACAAATCTTATAAAAATCTAAAGAATCCCCTGCTAATAGACTATTCTACTAGCAGGGGATTTTTTCATTATTCCTTTTCTTTCTTGTCGGAACTACTTGACTCTATAATTGAGTCCTCTTTTTGTTTTTTTTGTTTATCTTCCTTATTCATATTTTCTGATTTATCAGTCAAAGTAGACGTTTCCTGTTTGTTTGTAGAATGATTTTGCCGCTTATCAACAGTAACTACTTGTTTCCATACACCTTCTTCATTAACTTTATAACCATCAGGTGTGGTAGAATTTTTCAACAAGGAACCATCTGCTTGGAAATAGTACCAATTGCCATCAAGCTGTTTCCAGCCAGTTTGCATTGCTCCTGTTGAATCAAAGTAATATTGATCACCATTAACTTTATGAAGGCCAACCAACATAATACCATCTTCAGGATTTAGATAATACCAGACGCCTTTGTCTTTTATCCAACCAGTTTTCATGGCTCCATTTGATTCAAAGTAACGGTAATGATTATCAAACCATTTCCAGCCAGTCTGCATGGCACCAGACGCACTAAAGTAATAATTTTTACCATCTACTTGATTAAGACCAACCAACATAGTACCTTCCTTAGCTTCAAGATAATACCACATATCATGATCTTTTAGCCAGCCTGTTTGACCAATTCCAGAATCAGAATAAAAATACCATTTCTCTTCAAGTTTCTGCCAACCAGTCTGCATGGCTCCACTAGCATTCAAATAGTAACGAACACCATTTATATCTTGTCTACCAGTTAACATGATGCCATCTTTATCCAGATAATACCGAGTTTCCTGATCCTTGACCCAGCCAGTTTTCATAGCTCCAGAACTTGCAAAATAGTTCCAGTGACCATCAACAAAGGCCCATCTAGTTTGCATCACACCTTCTTGATTAAAGAAATAAGTTGTTCCATTTATAATTTTTTTACCAAGTGAAGGGACTCCATTCTCATCGTAATAATACCAATTTCCCGACACTTTTTTCCAACTAGAAGGTTTCCCATTAGATTGAAGAGCACCATTATTAGCAAAGAACATTTTTTTGCCGTTAAACTCGTGCAATCCTGTTAACATTTTTCCTTCTTTATCAAATAAATATTTTTGTCCAGAAATTTCCACTAATTCATTATATTTCCAATCACCTGTAGAGCTAATATAGTACCCAAAACCGTCCTTCTTGAACCAGCCAGCTTCTTGCATCTTACCACTACTATTTAAATAATACCAGCTACCATCAAGCTTTTCTCGGGAGTCATTCAAATGAAGCCATTTGCTAGCTTGCATCTGTCCTTTCCCGTTAAAGAAATAATAATCTCCAGCAATTCTCTTCCAGCCAATAGCCATTTGTGTATCAGATAAACGATACTTCCAGTATCCGTCTTCTTTATACCATTTTTCATTTACTGAAGGTATATTTGGTAGACTTTCAGAAATATCCGTAAATCCTTTTTCGCCTATTGTAAAGACTGTTGCATCTTTTGTCTGACTAGATGCATGAACAACCTGAATATTTTTTCTTTTAAGATAATCTCTAGTTGTAGAAAGGTTTGCATCTGCAACCGAAGTATGTACAACCATCTTCGGTGATAAGTAGTCTAAGAATGGAATAGTATTAGAAATTTTAGCGTCATAGTGATGATTCCATTTCAGCATATCTACCTTACCAATTACAGATCCCAACTTATCTTCTGCACCCTCAACATTATCCAAGTCTCCACCAAGCTAGATTCTCTTACCTGCTACTGTTACAACTGCTACAATTGAGTTTGAATTGTCATCAAATACCCTTTTTAGATGTCCGTTGCTATCATACTCATTTTTATAGTTATACAGCTGAATATCCATGTCATCTAAAGTAAAATGACTATCTTTATCTGAGATATCTTGTATTAATTTTACTCCACGTTCAGTAGCAGTCTTTGCAGCATTATCGTAATTATAAAGGTTATCCCACAATCTCCATTTTGTTGTAACACGTTCATCAGCATATCGTTTTAAATAAAATCTATCAACAGGAAAACGTTTAAGAACTTCATCTGCAGAACCAATGTGATCACTATGGACATGAGTGCCCAAGATAAAATCTAGCTTTTTAACACCAACTTGTTTCAAATGACGGAACAATCGATCCTCTAAAACTTGGTCATTGTCCATGGTTATTCCCCACCTATCTGGATAACGTGGGTTACTTCCATCTGGGAAATCATAATCCTCACCCATATCAATTAAAGCAAAGTGTCCTCTGCTTTCTAAGAGGATAGCATCACTCCCTGACTTAGATTTTAAATTAATAAAGTGGATTCGATTACCATCCCCTGCTGAAATGGTATCCGCATCGACTGATGATAATTTGGCAGCTATAATTAAAGTACATATGAGAAAGCTAAATAATATTAACTTTCTTTTCTTTATATTCTTCATTGTATGTCACACTTTCCTTTATCATTTCTATAAAATATAATTTTAGCCCATTTTCATATCCGCTTTGTATATGAATTGTACTGTCCTGATTTTCCAAAATAAACAGCCAAAAGATTCGCTCTCTTATCGGCCTGTGCTACTTCTCTATCTTGCGATAAGCTTTAATACTGTGACTATACCACTCTTGCATTTCTTTTGATGGTGGTGTCATATAATCTCCATACATCTGGGTTAAAAATTGATCATACTTTTTAGGAACTGGCAACATACGACCTTCAAACTCTGTTAAAATCAGTTCTTTAAAGGTATCAACTGGGAAGACTTCTTTGATTCCTTCCTTACCAATCCCAATTCCTCCTTCATATTGAGGAGTGTTGGTTGCGGCATTTTTGACTAGCTTATCAATTTTCTTGTAAAAGTAACGAGGATTGACAAATCGGAGAGCGTACCAGCTACATAATCTAAGAAAATCTTTTAATTTGCTATCACCGTGAACTGCTCGTGATTTTTTGATATAAGCTAGTTGACGAAGGGCCACATACTTATAACTCTTGTCAACAATGCTCAAATCTGTAAAGCGATCAATTGGGAAGACATCTATGAAAAGACTGGTGTCATGACGCTTGTACTTAACATGATCTTCGATAACAGTAGAAGTATCCAAAATCGATGCGAAATTATGGAAGTACCAAGAAGAAGTGTCGTATGATAGAACCTTATAGCGAGGATGATCTTCCTCTTCAATAATCTTCAGTAAACGCTCATAATCCTCACGATAAAGGGAAATATCAATATCATCATCCCAGGGAATCATACCTTTGTGGCGGATTGCTCCAAGCATGGTTCCATAGCTGAGAAAATAAGGAATATTATGTTTCTTACAAGTCTCATCAATATAGTCTAGCAGGGCTAGTTGAATTTCTTTAATTTCTTCTTTTTCTAAATATTGCATCCTAATCCTCCAATTTGTAGGCATGAAATTCATGACTGTAGAAGCGTTTATCTTCAGGTGGCAAGGTCATATAATCTCCGTAAAATTGTGTCAAAATAGTATCATATTTTTCAGGTGCAGGAAGGTTTAAATTCTCAAAGGGTAAATCGATTGTTTTATCGAAGGTACCACTTGGGAAGACTTCCTTTTCCTTAAATTTAGAGGGGATAAAAGCCATGTACTGCCCATTCTTACGACTATATTTTTGAATTTCTTTCTCGATTTTATTTGCGAAATAACGAGGAGAAACAGGGCGAAGGAGCAACCAAAAGGTTGTCCGTATCCAATCTTTTATAATGCTATCTTTATAGACAATATTTTTATGTTTACTGAAAGACAGAAGTTTGAAGCTTTCCAGTTTATAACAAGTATCAATGACCTTAGGATCATCAAAGCGATCCATAGGGAAAATATCGATAAAGACACCAGAATCATAGGTTTTTGTATTTCGAGTATCGATTATTTTAGTCGTACTATCGGTTATTTTGATAAAGTTGTTAAAGTAGTTTTTATCTGTTTCTAAGGATAGGAGCTTATACTTGCTTTTTTCCTTTTGAAAAATAGTAATAAATCGTTGATAGTCTTCGCGAGGCATGGATATATCAATATCGTCATCCCATGGGATAAAGCCTTCATGTCGAACTGCTCCAATCAGAGTACCGTAGTTAATAATATAGTTGATATTGTGCTTTTTACAGAGAGTATCAATATAATCCAAAATTTCTAATTCAATTTGTTTGGCATCTTCAATGGTTAGTTGTTTCATTCTAAACTCCTACGATCTTTTGAATTTATTTTTTAAGGCTAGAGCATGGTTTAAAAATTCATAGAAAATGCTATCTTTGGTCAAGACAAGTAGACCAATATAAGAGATGGCTGATAGCAAGACAATCAAACCAGTATTAATCAAAAATGGTAAATTAATGACCATATCCACAGGATACAAGAAATTAATCAGGAAATAAATACCCACGAAAGAAAGTGAAAAGAGCGAGTATCGAACAGTGTAGCTGAAGATATGTCCTAAGTGGATGAGTTGTTTTCTATGGATGAAAATGATATAGAATACAAGTAGAGAGGCCTCTGATAACATAGTTGTTAGTAAGTAGTATTCAGGAGCCACAATATGGTTGAAAAAGAGGAGACTATTTAAGCCCAAATTGAGTAATCCAGCGAAGACTGTATAGACTGTGATACGTTTTTCATAGCCGTTTGTAAAGAGAATTTGTGAACCAAGAATGGTATCTAGTGCCAGGATAATCGTCCGAAAAGCGAAGAGGGAGGTTAAGATACCGCCTCCGATATATTTTTCACTACCGTAAAGTAGGATGGCATTTGGTCCTAGAACCATGAGTCCAAAGCTCAGTGGAATGATAAAGAAGTTAAAGATTCGACTACCTCTATTAACTAGGGAAATATAGGCTTCTTTGTCTCCTTTACCTAAATAGTAACTGAGACGAGGTACACTCACTCCGATAGCTCCTGTTACAACGCCAGCTATAACAGTCACAATTCGTTGAGCTATGGTATAGTAACTAACGTTGACATCAATCCCTGTCTTAACGAGGAAGAGACGGTCCAAAAATGTGAAGAGCATGTTGGCATTAGCAAAGACCAACATAGCCGTAAGAGGGAGAAAGAGCGGTTTAAAATCACTTAGGTGAATCTTAACAAGCTTAATGTCTCTTTTAATCCAAAAATAACTGATCAGATAGTTAATCAGTGTCGATAAACTCATCACAAGTGTATAGACAACAATATCGTACTCATTTTTGACAAACAGGAAAATAGAGACCAGCATCAGGATACGGATGAAGGCAGTCTTGTAAAAAAGAAAACTGTAATTTTCCAGTGCTTCATTGACCCATTCGATTGAAAATATCTGGGCAATGAGTTGAACCCCCATAACAAGGTAGACTTTTTTGATGATTGGATTATCAGTAAAGAAGAGGGGATAGGCAAGGATATAGACAGCGGTGGTCAAAATCGTACAAGCGATGCACAAATAAAAAAGACTAGAGAAGGTTCTATTAAGATCTTTTTTGTTATCCTTGACATTACTGATGGCCCGTAAACCGTAGTTATAGACTCCATAAGTCGCAAAGGGCAAGAAAAATGACAAAATAGTGTCAACTGAGTTGAAGTAACCATAGTCAGTACGGTCCAAGACACGCGCGACATAGGTTCCAGTTAGGATGGGAAAAATAATATTTAAGACACGAATTCCCATATAAGATAGAGCATTTAATTTTATACTTTTCATTCAATTTACCTCGTTTTTCATTATATCATAAAGTTAGCTAAAATAAGCCTTTTGTTTTTAACAACTAGTTTTTACTTATTCTTGACCATTTTTAGAACTCAAATCCCTCAATATTTAAGATTAAAAACTAACTTTTTGAGCGTTTCAAATAAAATTTATTGGACTTGAATCAAGGCAAACTATATCATAAAAAACAAATAACTCCAGTTGGGATTGACAATACAAAATTGTCAGAGAGTTAATTATTTAGTTGCAGTATGATTGTTGTAAAAATTGAATGTTAATGATTGATATCTATCATAGAAGTCTTTTCAATTAACTTCTTACCATTCTTTTGGTTAAAAATATATAGGATTTGTTAATTTTTCTTTACTAAAGAAGTCTTAGTGACTACCCGATTTTCAAGCAAGACAACAAAATAGGCTCCATAATATATATAGGGGATTTACCCGCTACAAACATTATAGGGCCTCAAAAGCAAAACTCTTGTCCAACTTTTAATACATAATATATCAGAATGCTTATAATTTAAAGGTTGCTACACCGAGGATAGAACGATTTAAGTTTCGAAGAATTTGAAGACTTTGCTCAAATTTCTTATAACGAGTTACTCCGTATTCTTCAACAAGAAGGACTGTATCTCTTTCTAAAAGAGATGGTACGTCCTGTAAATCTACAAAATGAATTCCTTTTAAAACCTCTTGATTTTGTTTCAATTTATCTAGGATAGCTTTATTTGAGCTAACGATAGTCAACTCTTGACCAGCATTTTTGTATGACAAGACATCTGCTAGATTAGCCATTGTTGTAATCTCTGTCACAAAATCAATTTGATATTGAGAAAAATCACTTGCTCTATTGATTGTTGGGTTAAAGAGATAAACCAATACATTTCCCATCACAACCAAAATCACACAGACAACTCCAATAATTGCTAAACGAAGAATCAGATTCTTCACATTTAATCCAAGCGCTGTCTCACCGTTTGCGTTCAATTCTTTAGAGTTGATGGTTTCCAATTTTTCAATTTTCACGTTTGCATAGGTATTTTTAAATTTATCAACCAGTGCATCAATCTTTTTCTCTAACAAGTCATTGGCGTCTTTACTTGGTGTCAAAATTTTCACACCAACCCCTGCATCGTCAATCATATAATAGACGGTCAATTTTTTCCACCAATAGTCGCTTGTAGAATTTTTCAAGGTTGACTCTGTCGTATCCAATTCACTGGCAATTTTTTTCAACTCACTCGGTTCTACATCATTGAAAAGATAAGCTCCATTTAAATTCCCTTCAATTAATTTCCCATAGAAATCACTATACCCACCAATTTGATGATTCAAAATCGTTTTGGCTGAATCTTCCGGAGGTGTAATTTTATAGCTGATATACGTTGAATAACTTGTTGTGTCTTTGACAGTGTTTTTATTCTTAACTGCTTTAATTGTAAATGGTACAGCAATGATAGCAAATAAAGTGATGAGAGCTAGAATATTTGCTTTTCGTTTTTTGTAAAGATTCGCAAATAAATCAGCTACTGAATAATGTTCAAACATGATTTTTTTCTCCTTTGTTTAGTAGATACTGGTTCTCTTTTGTAAGCATTTTTGCTACGAATATAATCACAAGAACAATTCCCCAGAATTGCATTGTAAATAAATTGAAGAAACTTTCTGAAAAGCTACTTCTTGGCATAAAGAATAGATTATTCAAGATGAGTAAAGACAAGGCAAATAGGATTGTTCTTGAGCGATAGGCTACTTGCAGCATGGCTATGAATAACATACCGAGTAAGAGACTAAGTAGAAAGACTCCTATCATACCATAGTCGGTATACAACTCCATAATATAGCTACTTCCGATACCATGTCCTTTCAAGTATTCCTTGTTCAAGACAAGATAGGATAGATTATGGGCATAACTATTACTATCAATAGCTAGTTCCACACTATTGGTTGTATGTTCAAAGGCTTTTCCTCCGAAAATGGCTCCCAAACTCCCCCTTGCAAAATAATCAATAACAGGCCCAAAAGTAAAATTGCGTAAATCTCGGTAAGGTAGGCTACTGTTAAATAGAAAACCTCGAGCCAAAACACCAAAACTGGTTCCTTGTTTATAAATAAAGTCAAGCAGGATATCCCAGAAACCTGTATGGGAAACTTGGACATTATCCCGTACATAATTGAGTATTCCCATCGCTAACATGAGAATAGGAGAACCTACAAAAATCGCTAACTTTTCTTTAAACCCAATCCATTTTCCTTTTTCAGTTTGCTCCCGCATAAAGTAATAAACAAAAGCAAATAAAATACTTAAAATAAAGGGATTTCGTGTCCCGATTGCCAAATGAATGGTATTAGCCGCAATAAAGGAGACAAGCACTGCTGTTGCCTGCAATTTCTTAGGCTTGGTTGCCAGATACATACACATTGCATAGACCGTAAAGGTAGACAAAATGTAGGTAAAATAAGGCAGTTTACTTTCAAAATTTGCATAGTAGGCATAGTAGGAAGTCTGCAAGCGATACAAGAGGCGTTCAAATAACCGAATAAAATAGAAAGGATAGGTTAGAAGAAAAACTCCTAGTGATACAAAGCGCAACCGCTTGATGTAAACATCTTTTAGAGAACTTCCTATCTTGTGTACTTTCATTTGCTTCCTAGCTATAAAATAACGAGCCAGGATGCCTCCTGTCGTCAAGCCCAGAATCGAAACCATGACAACTATAAAGGCAAAACGATAGGCTATCGGATGATAGGTATCCAAAGCACCATCTCTAAAATAATCAATGGTTGGCCTTGATACCAAAAAGACAAAAATGGTTAAAAAGAAAATAAAATGAATGATATAATACTTAATATCGTTCCAACAAGCAATTAAGCTACTAACCAGTAAGAACAATAAAGTAGAAAGCAAGCTAACATTGTTATTATTAAACAGGTACACAATTCCACTTACTAGCGTCAAGGCGTAGCTGACTATGGTCAAACTAAATAACAATCGTTTTCCATCAATCACTCGCTCACCCCCGTTCTAATGTAATTTTTTAGATTTTTCAATATTTTTCAGCAATAAGAATCGGTATAAGGAAATATTTAGGAATAGAGCCAAAGCACTAATTCTTCTGCCCTTACGGAAAATAGGATTCCTAGCAATAGCAATGGCATGGCCTTTTAAAAAACGATGAATCTGGGAATAGGCTTCAAACTGTTTATACTGATCATCTAGCAACATCTTATCCAGAATAAAGAAGTGGGCATAAGCCAGTCTAAAGAAAGCAACCTCTTTCAAGTCAGGATAGTTTTTCATAACTTCATTATAAAACTTTTGATAGATATCAATATAGGCTAAATCCTTCTCTGCATAAGGCTTAGTTGTAATACTATCCCCTCTATGGAAATAGTAATAATAGGGTTTAGTATTAACCACATACTTCTTAGCCAACTTGATTAAATCAAAATGATAATAGGCATCTTCGTATATTAATCCCTTAGGAAAGGATAGGGCAGTTGCAATTTCTTTCTTGATTAGCTTATTGCAAATCGTTCCAGGAATTTTTTCACCTATGAGGTATTCCCTTAGAAATGTTTGGGAATCACAGACAAAATAGTCATCCTGTTTGGCTGATTGTGGGCTTTCATCATTAGCATAGACATTCATGACACCACAGCTCGAAACATCTGCATCTTCTTGAACTAATTGCTCATATAAGCTCTGAATCATTTCTGGATGGATATAATCATCCGAGTCAATAAAAATCAGATAATCCCCCTGAGCCTGCTTCATTCCATCATTTCGTGCTTGCGACAATCCTTCGTTCTTTTTATGAAGCACTGAAACCCTATCATCTTGTTCAGCTATTGCATCACACAAACGACCACTTTCATCTGTTGCACCATCATCAACAAGAATAATTTCCAGATTTTGATAGGTCTGCTTCTGAATGGAAGCTATCGATTTTTCTAGGTACTGCGCCACATTATAGACTGGCACAATGACACTAATTAATGCAGTTTCCATGCTACTCCTCTAATAGTTTTTCTACTTGTTCGATTTGTTTGGCAATTGTAAATTGCTGAATAAATTGGCTAGCCTCATTGACATCGAAGTTTGAGGCAGAAGTCATGTAGTCAATAATTGCCTGAGCTGCCTCTTGGTTGCTTTCAATGATTTGCCCAAATCGTCCTTCTTTAGATAATTCCTCAGCCCCTCCAACATCCGTAGAGACAAAAGGAAGTCCTAGACTCAAGGCCTCTACATACACTCCAGGAAATCCTTCTTGTTTAGACATAGACAAGAGAACTTTCATCTGAGACAAATACTGGTAAGGATTTTTTTGATAACCAAGGAAATGTACATAGTCTTCAAGTTCATACTCTTTGACGCGTTTTTTCAGTTCCTCTTCCATATCCCCAGCCCCGATAAAATAGAGATGATAGGTTTTTCCCTCTTGATGTAATAACCTTATCACTTCCACCACACGGTCAGAACCCTTATTTTCCTCAATCCGTCCGATAGTACAGATACTTTGAGGCGCAATCTCGATATTTATCTTCTCTTGAGATTTTTCTAGAATACTTTTAAAATCATATCCATTGTAGACCGTCTGTAATTTCGAAGCATAGTCTGGATAGACTTCCTTGATAGAATTGCTTGTCTTTTTTGAAATTCCTACAATGGTATCCGCAGCATCCAACTGGCGTCTATGTGATTCTCTTTTGGAGCTATCCTTAAGAAATTCTTCGATACTTCCATGAATCCAAGAGATTTTCTTGACTTCTTTTCTTTTAGAGAACAACAGTGGAGGATTCATAATAGTAAAAGAAACTTCAACATCATAGTCATCTTTTACAAGTAATAGACGTGTCAGTCTTGGAAAATAAATTCTCATTCTCCACAAAAGAGCTCGGAGCCATCTGGCTTGGCGATAATCCTGAAGGGATTTTAAAATACCTACATGCTTGGGAACAGATTCGTATCCCTTGTCAAAATGCTCCATTTCAAGAATATCAATATCATACTTTTCGGGATCCAGATGTGAAACAATTGTCGAAAGAATCTTTTCTGCCCCGCCTCCGAGAGAAAAAGACCACATAAAAAATAAGACTTTTTTCTTAGCCACCGTATTCTCCCTTGTACTCTCTATAACTCTTATCCATGTCTGCTATAATCGCATCATGATGCGGCACCTGCTTATCTGCTGGTGGAGGCGTCATATAATCACCAAAAGCAGTGCTGAGATAGGCAGCGTAGCCAACTGGAATGGGCATCTCTGTCTCTTCAAATGGTAAGAAGAGATTATCTTCAAAAGATGCGATTGGATACTTATTTCTCATGTAGCCAGGCCCTGAGCATAACTCCGTGATTCCATCGCTCTCAGCTAGACTGTACTTGGTCATTTCTTTTTCAGCTTTTTTCCAAATACGATAACGGAGAGATTTTGGAGTCAAACCGAGTAAAATACGGCTTCCCCACTTCATAAGTGCGCCATGTTTTTCTGGAATAGTTTGCGCACAAAAAAGAGAATAAATCAAAGCCCAGCGAACCTGTTTTTTCCGCTCAGCTGGATTTTTCGGATAATAATCCAAAGGCAACACATCCAAGGCCAAACCATGTGGCAAATCCAAATCCTGCTGATAAGGCTTAATACAAGTCGTTTCCTTGTCACGAATGGTAATAAAAAGATTACGATCGACAAAATCCTTATTACTCTTTGATAAGAAGTAACGTTCATCTGCATAACGAGGCCATAATTCTGCTAATTTCTCATAATCTTTACGGGGCATAAAAAAATCTAGATCATCATCCCAAGGAATAAAACCCTTGTTTCGAAGGGCACCAATAGCACCTCCACCACAAAGATAACAAAGCAAATCATGTTCTTTACAAAAGGCCACAAAATATTCAGCCATTTCCAGACTACGTGCCTGAATTGCTTTCAAATCACTCATGTCTCTCCTCTTCTGTTCAATAACGAGTTATATCGTTTTATTATACCATAAAAAAGCCTTAAAAATCCATCAGACACTAAGAAAAATCAAAGTTCAAACCACTATTTTACTGGTGATTCGAACTTTGATTTTTTCTGTCTTATCTTATCTCATTCGCATTTGAGAAAGTTTAGTTTGATATTTATTTTGGTCTACTAAGAGTGCCTGCCCTCCATAAACATCGTAATCATCTACCCAATCACCTAGTTCTGGAACCGTTAATCTCTCAATGCCATTTTGTGCTCCGTCTAGGAAGGATAAACCATTGGTCAATAAGAAACTATAAGGAACATTCGTAGAGG
Source organism: Streptococcus gwangjuensis (assembly GCF_028156745.1). Taxonomy (GTDB): domain Bacteria; phylum Bacillota; class Bacilli; order Lactobacillales; family Streptococcaceae; genus Streptococcus; species Streptococcus gwangjuense_A. Next base: position 71,414 of record NZ_JAODJG010000021.1, on the reverse strand, counting down.
TCATGCCAAAGACCTTACCAAGTGCTTCTGATCCAGTAAAAAGTTTAGTCGGATCCTTGAGCTGTTGCAGAACAGCTGTCAACACTTGCTGTTGTCTCTTGGTACGACCATAATCACCTTCGTCATCATCACGGAAGCGTGCATAATTGAGCAAGGTCGAACCATTCATCTGCTGTTTTCCGACTTTAATAGTCTGGGTTGGAGACTCTGTTTCTGTAGCATGCAAGTCATCTCCCACCGTAGCTTCGGTTAAAGGTTGACCTTCTAAGGTTGAGAATTTGGCATCAATCGTCACCCCATCAGGGAAGAGAGTGTCAATAGCGGTTGCGAAGGCCTGAAAATCAACCAAGGCATAGTACTTAATGTCCAAATCAAAATTATCTTTCAATACTTGGCGAACCATTTCTGCCCCTTTTTGCCCTTCCTGTTCCCCTAGTTCATAGGCTACATTTAACTTGTTATCTGTTTGTTTCTTTCCATTGATAATCTTACTATATCCATCAATATAAACTAAGTTATCACGCATGAAGCTGACCAGCTTAATTTTCTTATCTGAGCCACCAACGTTTAAGACCATAATAGAGTCCGTTCTTGTTTCAGCACTATTTTGGCCAATCCGTCCATCCGTCCCCATAATCAAAATATTAACCCCATCCTTGGTATCTTGACCATGAAAAACTTCTACTTGAGCTGCCTTAGCATTGGCAGGTTTGTTTGGATCAGCATTTGAATAACCTTTTAGGAACATAAAAATCATGCCAAAACCGACACAGGCTAAAAGGGCAAGCAATCCAGCAAAAATGCGCCCCCAACGAATCTTACGTTTCTTGGACTTAACCTTTGGAAGAGAATGGCTTTTCTGGTATTTTTTTGCACGGCTACGGTTTCCATAGGATGGAAGAGGAGACTGATTGACTGGTTCCATGAAAGATTCTTCCAAATCGTAATTTTCATTATGAATTTCTGGAGAAGCTTTACTACTGCTAGCCATATTTAACTTACCTTGCAGGTAAGCAAACTCTTTTTTCTCTCGCTCATTGAGGTAATGAATGTTCTTAAAAAGATAGTCATAACGTAACTGCTCGTGATGGTTTAAAGGATTTTCTTTACTCATCTTCTCTCCTTTCCATTGTCTGATATTGGATAAATAGGATAGGCCCCCAGTACTTTATACTGGATTCCAATCGCTTCTAATTCTTTTTGGGCAAAGTGGACCAAATCCTTATCAGCATAGTCCACATCGATAATGAAAAAGTATTCTCCCAGTGCTGTCTTGAGTGGACGACTTTCAATTTTTGTCAGGTCAATTCCCCGCCAAGCAAAGGTCGACAGAGCCTTATAAAGTGCACCGGGAAGGTTGTCCGGTAAGGTCAAGGCCAAACTCATTTTCTCAGTTTGTGCTTTCAAGGGCATACTAGGCTTTTCAGCTCCCAGAACCCAAAAACGTGTGAAATTGGCTTCCATTTCCTGAATATCCTCGGCAATCAGTTCCAATCCATATTCTTCAGCAGAACTTCTAGGTGCAATTGCAGCAAAAGGCTGGTCTGGATGTTCGGAAATAAAGCGGGCTGCATAAGCTGTACTAGCAGTCACCTCGATTTGGGCCTCTGGATACTGTTCATCGATGAATTTCTTTCCTTGAGCCAAAGCCTGTGGATGTGAAAAAATCTTTTCAATCTTAGTATGACCTGGAACCACCATCAACTGCTGATGAATGGGCTGAACGATTTCTGCAACTGCTTGGATGCGAGCCTGATGAAAAAGATAGTCCAAGGTTTCATGAACACTACCCTCGATAGAATTTTCAACTGGCACCACAGAATAGTCCACCAAACCTTGCTCATAGGCCTTAATAACATCTGTAATGTTGGCAAAGGCCTGCAATTCCTCATGAGGAAAAGCTGTCTGCACTACGTGGTGTGAAAATGATCCCTTGGGACCTAGATAAGCAATTTTCATCTCAGTTCCTCTATAATTTCCTCTGGGCTTAGCTTGGTCACATCCAGAACCCGACTAGCTACTTCCTCATACCAAGCCTGTCTTTCTTGAAAAATAGCTGCAAGTTTTTCCTTGCTATTCTTTAGAAAAAGCGGACGCTGATTGTCCTTATCAGCTGCGATACGTTGATAAAGCGTTTCAAAATCAGCTTTCAGGTAGATGTTATCAAAATTTGTCTTGAGTAAGTCACGATTTCGCTTAGAAATGACCACGCCCCCACCAGTTGACACAACTTGGTCCGTTTTTAGTAACTCAGCTAGGACTTCAGACTCTATCTGACGAAAGGCTGATTCTCCCTTTTCAGCGAAAAATTCCGCAATGGACATACCTAAGCGTTTCTCAATCAGAGCATCCATATCAAGGTAATTAGGGTCCAATCCTCTAGCAATTGTGGATTTACCAGCCCCCATAAATCCTAGTAATACCTTAGCCATGAATCAAGCTCTCCAAATCATCAAAGAAGCTAGGATAGCTGGTATTGATGGCTTCAGCACGGTCAAGCTCCACTTCTCCATCTGCAACCAAGAGAGCTGCGATAGCTGTCATCATGCCGATACGGTGGTCTCCAAAAGTATTGACTCTTGCACCGTGAAGGGCTGATTTTCCTTTGATAATCATTCCATCTGCTGTAGGAGTAATATTCGCACCCATGCTATTTAAAGCGTCTGCCACAACCTGAATACGGTCTGTTTCCTTGACCTTGAGCTCCTCAGCATCCTTGATAACTGTTACACCATGTGCTTGGGTAGCCAGAAGAGCAATAATGGGCAATTCATCAATTAAACGTGGAATCAAAGCGCCACCAATCTCTGTTCCTTTTAAGTTAGAAGACTCAACAGTTAAGGTAGCAGATTTAGCGACTGGATTGATTTCAGTTATTTCCAATTTTCCACCCATGGCGCGAATGACATCAATGATACCTGTACGCGTTTCGTTAATACCCACATTCTGCAGCACTACACGAGAATTTGGAACAATCAAACCTGCGACCAACCAAAAGGCTGCACTGGAAATATCTCCTGGTACGACCACCTTTTGTCCAGTCAGTTTTTGAGGCCCTTGGACTGTGATTTTCTTGCCATCCACACTTAAATGACCACCAAATTGTTGCAACATATCTTCAGTATGATTACGAGTGCACTCTTTTTCGATAATAACAGACTCCCCCTGAGCCTGCAAGGCCGCAAACATCAAGGCGGACTTGACTTGAGCAGAAGCTATCGGCAACTCATAATGAATAGGTGTTAAATTTTTTGTTCCTTTTAAGTGAAGGGGAGGCAGGTCTCGCTCAGTTTGCCCTGAAATGCTGACGCCCATTTTTTTCAATGGAATCGTCACACGGTCCATAGGACGTTTGGAAAGACTGTCATCTCCAAACATTTCTACTTCAAAGTCTGAACCAGCAAGGACACCTGAAATCAGGCGAATCGAGGTTCCAGAATTTCCCATATCAAGGGCATTTTTCGGAGCTTTTAAACCATCCATACCTACACCTTGAATGGTAATAACCCCATCTTTATCCTCAATCTCTACACCAAGGTCACGAAAAACTTGAATAGTTGAGAGCACGTCCTCGCCACGCAAAATATCATAAACCTTGGTCTCACCCTCAGCCAAACTTCCAAAGATAATGGAACGGTGGCTGATAGACTTGTCACCTGGAACTCGGATACTGCCGTGTAAGTAGCTAATGTTTGTTTTTAGTTTCATACTAGACCTCATACTTGCAATACTTTTACCTATTTTATCATAAAAAGCCAGAAATTCCTTAAAAATTCCTGACTTTATGATAGTTATTTTCTTATTTTAGCAATTCTGATACTGGTTCAAAAACAATTTTTTCAATGTCAGAAAGGTAAATGGCCAATTGTTGTTGCTTGGTAAAGAATTCTGATAAGAGGCTATTCCCCTGAATCTGCTTGCCAAAGCCTTCCATCTTAGCTTGGAAGGAAGCATCTGGCATTTGACCTGTCTGCGCTAGTCTTTGAATTTCCTCTTGGAAAGCAACATATTCTGTAAAGATTTTGCTTGCCTCAGCATCTGCTGCAATCGCATCTTTGGCTGCTTTGACAGCCTTGTATTCTGGTAATTCGCGTAGTCCGCGACTGAGTTCGTTTGCACTATCGTAAATATTTGACATGATTTTCTCCTTATTTGACAACGACTGTGTAGTCGGTATTTTCTGTTATGAGATGCTCAGCTCGTTCCAAGTCTTGAGCATTTTTAAATGAAATTTGTAGAATCCCGTGAATATCCTCACGGTTTTCCTCATTGATGTGAATATTAACCAAGGAAGTTCCACGTAGCAGTTCCAAAATCCGCAGGATGACATCTTCTTCATCGGGAACGTCGACATAGAGGTCATAAGAGCTATCCACACCACCACGCTTATGAATTTCCATAGCCTGACGTTGCGCACGCGCTTGGTTGAAAAAGTTCCAGATTTGCTCTTCATCTCCCTTGCTGATGGCCTGACTAACCTCATCTAAGCGTTCCTTAAAATCCTCAATTCTCTCTATAATAGTCTCACGATTGGACAAGAGAATGGAAGTCCACATACCTGGCTCACTTTCCGCAATTCGAGTCATATCTCGAAAACCACCGGCCGCAAAGCGCCTTGCCATTTCATGTTCTTGAGCATAGACCGCGGTCTGTTCCATGAGACTGGAAGCCAGAATATGAGGAAAATGGCTAATCTGAGAAGTGACTCGGTCATGCTCCTTGGCATCAATCTCAATAAAGCGGGCATGCAGACCTGAAAGCAGATCCTTCATTTCCTCAAGCGTGTCAGGACTTGTCAGGCTCGAAGGCGTGAAGATATAATAAGCATTTTCAAAAAGATTGACATCCGCAGAGGCAGCCCCTGTCTTGTGACTACCAGCCATAGGATGGGCCCCGACAAAACGAACAGGTTTGCCAGCCAAATACTTTTCCGCTGCATCCACAATGGCTGACTTGGTCGAACCAGCATCTGAAATAATGACACCTTCTTTCAAGTCCAAGTTGGCCAACTCCTTAATGAAAGCAATGGTTTGTTTAATCGGCAAGCTGAGGATAATGATATCTGCCAAAGGAGCAAAACTGGCAAAATCATCTGTTGCACGGTCAATCATGCCTTCTTTCAATGCAATATCTCTAGAGGCTTGACTGCGATTATAACCTAAAATTTCATAATCTGGATGATCGCGCTTGATACCGAGGGCCATAGAGGCACCAATTAACCCAAGACCTGCGATATAGATTGTTTTTGCCATAGGAACTCCTTAATAGTTCTTTGTATAGTCTCGGTGTTTAGCTACCGCTTCTTTTAATTCCTCTAGATTGTCTGATGAGAATTTTTCGAGGATTTCTTGTGCCAGAACCGTTGCCACAACAGCTTCCATAACTACACCTGCAGCTGGAAGAGCAGTTGGATCACTTCTTTCGACTGTTGCCTTGTAGGGTTCATGGGTTTCGATATCCACACTCATGAGTGGTTTGTAGAGAGTAGGAATAGGCTTCATAACTCCACGAACAACGATAGGTTGCCCATTGGTCATACCACCTTCAAAGCCGCCCAGATTGTTGGTACGGCGAGTATAGCCGTCTTCTTTAGACCAGAGAATTTCGTCCATGACTTGACTGCCTTTACGATAACCAGCCTCAAATCCAAGACCAAATTCTACCCCTTTAAAGGCATTGATAGAGACAACAGCTTGGGCAAGTCTGGCATCTAATTTTCTGTCCCATTGGACATAGGAACCAAGACCAACTGGAACACCTCCAACGACTGTCTCCACAACCCCACCGATGGTGTCACCGTCACGTTTGATTTGGTCAATATAATCCTTGATTTCTTGTTCTCTTTCTTGGTTGACAATAGAAACTTCAGACTGGGCAGCTCGTTCCTTAATCTCAGCAACTGTGAGATTCTCAGGAACATCGATTTCCTTGCCACCAAAGACCACAACATGGTTGGCAATCTCCATATCCAGTTCAGCCAAGAGGCGTTTAGCTACTGCTCCTACTGCCACCCGCATAGTTGTTTCACGGGCAGATGAGCGCTCCAAAGAATTTCGCAAATCATCAAAACGATACTTGATGCCCCCGACCAAGTCGGCGTGACCTGGACGAGGATGAGTGATTTTTCGTTTGCTTTTAAGGCGGTCTTCAATGTCCTCTGCAGACATGATATCCAGCCATTTTTGATGGTCTTTATTGATGACATCCATGGTAATGGGAGCCCCTGTCGTCTTCCCGTGGCGAACGCCAGAAGTAAAGACAACCTGATCACTCTCAATCTTCATACGACCGCCACGACCGTAGCCACCCTGACGGCGTTTAAGATCCCCATTGATATCTTCGGCTTTCAAAGGAAGGCCAGCTGGAATTCCTTCAATGATAGCTGTTAGACGGGGACCGTGTGATTCTCCTGCAGTTAAATATCTCATACACTCTCCTTATTTTACCAAGTAGTCTTTCATCTCCTCCAGAGATACTGGGTGAATGGTCGCTGAACCAAGCTCAGGCACCAAGACCAATTTCAAGGTATTGCCACGCGCTTTCTTATCATGAGTCAAAGCCTGATAAAGCTTATCAACATCCCAGTTTTCATAGTCAACAGGTAAGCCAAATTTCTGACACATTTCTGTGATGGACTGGGTAATGCCAGCTGGCATGAGACCTTTTTCTTCAGCAACCTTGGAAATCTGTACCATTCCCATGGTTACAGCTTCACCATGCATGACCTTTCCATACCCGGCAGTCGCTTCAATAGCATGGCCAATAGTGTGGCCAAAATTGAGGTAAAGACGAACACCGTTGTCCAACTCATCCTCAACCACCATCTTACGTTTAACTTGGCAAGAATGTTCAATCAAGATCTCTGCATGTTCCAGAATGCTCTCCACAGAACCATCCAGCTCCGTCAAGAGAGCCCAAAGTTTTGGATCCTCAATCAGGCCATACTTGATAACCTCTCCCATCCCTTCAATCAACTCTCTTTTTCCGAGCGTTTCAAGGACAAGCGGGTCAATCAGAACCCCATCTGGTTGGGCAAAGGTTCCCACCATATTTTTAGCAAATGGAGTGTTGACACCTGTCTTTCCGCCGATAGACGAATCCACCTGAGCTGTCAAGCTGGTCGGTATCTGAACAAAATGAATACCCCGCATATAGGTAGAGGCTACAAAACCAGCCAGGTCCCCAACGACACCACCTCCGAGAGCCACGATTCCATCGCTACGAGTCAAACCCTGCTTAACTAAAAATTCATAGACTTTCTGAACAGTTGTCAGATTTTTCCGTTCTTCGCCTTCTAAAAAGTCAAATACAGCAACTTGAAAACCAGCATCTTCTAGACTGAGTTTGACCTTCTCTGCATAGAGAGAAGCTACATGGTTATCTGTCACAATGACTACCTTTTGTGGTTGCCAGAGTTCTCGCAACCATTGACCAGCCTGAACCAGACAGCCTTTTTCAATTTGAATATCATAAGAATGATGAGGAATATCGATTCTGATTTTCATAGGAGAATCTCCTTTTCTTTATTGGTATTTTTCTGTTAAGGACTTCCAAATTTCTTCCGCCGGCATTTCCTTGCCTGTCCATAGTTGAAAAGCTTCTGCAGCTTGATAAAGCAACATTCCCAGACCATTGACCGCTGGATTACCCTGACTTCTAACCCATTTCAAAAATGGTGTTTCAAAGGGTTGGTAAATGATATCTGCTACTAAAAGAGTTTCTGATAGGACTATGCTTTCTGGAACTGGAGAGGATTGACCATCCATCCCTACACTTGTCGCATTGACCAGTAAATCCGACTCGGCAATCCTTGCTTGCAGTTCAGGAACATCTTCTAAAGCATACAAGTCCACTTTAAAGCCTGTCTGCTCTTGTAACTTGTCTAGATAAGGTCTTGTTTTTTCAATAGAAACTGAACGAACAAAGACTGAAATCTGACTGACTTCGTCCAAAATAGCTTGTGCCAAAATGGACTTGGCCGCACCACCTGCACCCAGCAAGGTCATCTTCTTACCTGAAATTGTAAAAGAAGGCAAGCTCTTAAAAAATCCCTTGCCATCTGTATTATATCCAATTAAATTGCCATTCTCATTGACAACCGTATTGACCGCACCGATCAAGCGCGCTTCGTCACTCAGCTCATCCAAATAAGGAATCACTAGCTCCTTATAGGGCATAGACAGATTGATGCCAAACATCTGGTAGCGACGAATATTAGCCACTGTTTCTGCCAAATCACCCGCTTCAATCTCCCAAGCCACATAAGCACCGTTGGTAGCTGTCGCCTCAAAGGCCCTATTGTGAATAAAGGGGGAAATAGAATGTTTTATAGGATTTGCAACAACGGCAGCTAAACGTGTATAGCCATCAAGCTTCATCCAAAATCTCCCTGATTTTTTTCATGTTAGCTAGAGAAATCTGACCTGGTGCACTGGCCTCATCTAGACTTGCAAAGGACCAGCTAGAACCAGTCACATCCGCAGTGATACGAGAAACCTTGCCCACCTTACCCATAGAAATAGTTACATACTCCTGCTCAGGATTGAGGGTTTTAAAACCTCGTGTATAGTTCATCAAGTCTAGCACATCCTGCTCTGTATGAGCCATCACTGCAACCTTAACAAGTTTTGGATTTAAGCTCGTCAACTCTGACAAGATTTCCATCATATTTTCAGGTGTTTCTTGAAAATTATGATAACTCAAAACGAGATTTGGGAAGTCCAACATTTCCTCAAAAACATCCTTGTAGCTATAGTACTCAAAATCAATATAGTCTGGTTGATAGAGTTGCGCCACTTCCTTGATTAGATGGATATATTCTTCTGGAGAAAGGTCGATTTCTCCCCCTTCAGAGCGAGTTCGCAGCGTGAAAACCAACTCCCGACCTGCGAATTTTTCAAAAATCGCTGGAGCCACCTGCAAAATCGCTTCTTTAGGCAGATAGTCGGCACGCCATTCAATGATGTCTGCATCCAGGTACCTCGTGGCGTCCAGAGCCTGGGCCTCCTCTAAACTTCTTGGCATTACTGAAACGATTAATTTCATTTACTAACCTTCATACTAATCACCTTGAGGTAATTACTACTTTCATCTTTTTTATTATAGGCAAAATCTGCTGGAAGACCGTATTTGTTTAAAATCTGGTAACTTCTTCCTGCAAAGCCTTTATCAATTTGTTCTGTAAATTTCTGGCGGGATACATTGGCAGCATTGGTACTGGCAATGATAATCCCTTCCGAATTTAAAATCTCAAGACTCTGGGAAATCAACTTGTGATAATCCTTGGCCACAGAGAACGTTTGTTTTTTGTTCCGAGCAAAGCTAGGCGGATCTAGGACAATCACATCATAAGTCAAGCCTTTTCGCTTGGCATACTTGAAATACTCAAAGACATCCATGACTACAAAACGATGGTCGTCTGTGCTGATTCCATTTGCCTGAAAATGCGCTTGAGACAATTCTCGTGAACGTTTGGCTAGGTCAACTGAAGTTGTCTGGCTAGCTCCTCCCATGGCTGCAGCTACTGAAAAGGCTGCTGTATAGGAAAACATGTTGAGCAGGGATTTACCCATAGCCAACCCGTCAACCAAGCTACCACGAACCTCGTGCTGGTCTAGGAAAATCCCTGTCATCAAGCCATCATTCATAAAGACTTGATACAAGACACCATTTTCCAGAACAGTGAAAAAGTCAGGTGCTTCTTGACCATAAACATGGGCAGATTCATAGTCTAATCCCTTAAAGCGGATCTTCTCATAGGTCCCTAACACCTCAGGAAAAACCTGTCTAAAGGCTTCTGAGATAACCTTGCGAATCTGATAAACATAAGAGTTATACCAAGAAAAGACAGCATAGTCACCATAAAGGTCCACTGTCAGACCACCAAAGCCATCTCCCTCTTGGTTAAAGAGACGAAAGGCAGTTGTCAAATCATCTTGATAATAGGATTTTCTCTTTTCTTTAGCTTGTCCAAACAGTGCTTCAAAGAAAGCTTGATTAAAGGTAATCTTATCTGTGCTAACAAACCAGCCCAAACCCTTGTTTTGCTGAGAAAGGTAGGCAGTCCCAAGAAAGTTTCCATCTTGACTATGGACTTCTACTTCCTGATTCTTGAGATAAACATCTGCAAGATCACTAGATTCTAGTAAAACAAGCCCCTTGGAAAGCTTTTTTTCAACCCTTTTGCTGACTCTTATTTTATTCATAGTCACTATTATAGCAAATTTTGTGACAATTCTCAAAAAAGAAACTACCCTTGCTTTTTTACTCTAGTTTTAAAAAATGGTATAATATATAGTAATAAAAACTTAGGAAGTAATTGTGTGAGAATCAATTTTAACAAAATCCAAAAAACCATGGGTACCAGACTGGGTTTTGTCCTAACCCTCTTAATCCTCTATTGGCTTAAAACCTTATTAGCCTATACCGTTGACTTTAATTTAGATATTCAATTGGGCAAGTTGCAGGGAAATTACCTTGCCTTTATCGCCTTTTTCAACCCCCTTCCTTTGGGCCTCCTCTTGCTAGCTCTAGCCCTCTATGCTCGGTCAACCAAGATTTTTTATAGTATTAGTATAGTTATTTATAGCCTTTTATTCATTTGGCTCTATTCCAATGTCTTTTACTATCGAGAATTTAGTGACTTTATCACGGCTAATACCATGAAGGTTGCCAGCAAGGTGTCTGTTGGTACTGCAGAACTAGAGTTGCTACGTCCTTGGGATTTTCTCTATTTTATGGATTTTCCAGTGCTGACTTTCCTTTTCTTTAAAAAATTCATCCATTTGGATAGGAGACCTTTCAAATTCCGCTCCAGTGTTGCTATCACTGCTCTTTCAGCCCTCCTCTTTTCAGCTAACCTTTTCTTAGCAGAGATTGAACGTCCCGATCTCCTGTCGCGAGGATTTTCTAATTATTATGTTGTTCGTGCCCTTAGTTTGCCAGCCTTTTTAGGTTATAGTGCCAACCAATCTTACAGCGCCAACAAAGAACGTGCCAAGGCTTCTGAGACTGACCTGCAACCTATTACAGATTATATTCAAGAACATGCTGCTAAGCCCAATCCAGACTATTTTGGCTTGGCCAAAGGGAAAAATGTAATCTATCTCCACTTGGAGAGTTTCCAGCAATTCCTGCTTGACTATAAACTCAACATAGATGGAACTGATCATGAAGTCACTCCCTTCCTAAATTCACTCTACCATTCGCAATCAACCCTAGCCTTTTCTAATATCTTTAACCAAGTCAAGGCTGGTAAGACCTCAGATGCGGAAACCATGCTGGAGACTGGTTTGTTTGGACTTGACCAAGGTTCCTTTATGGTCAATTACGGTGGTACCAATACTCAGCAGGCAGCTCCTTTTATCCTATCAAAAAACGGCTATCAATCGAGTGCCGTCTTTCACGGTAATATCGGGACCTTCTGGAATCGAAATACGACCTATAAACAATGGGGCTACCAATACTTCTTTGACGCAGCCTATTTTACTAAGCAAGACAGTAGCAATTCTTTCCAATATGGTTTGAATGATAAAATCATGATGAAAGATTCTATCCAGTATCTGGAGCATTTACAGCAGCCTTTTTATACTAAGTATATCACGGTGTCCAATCACTATCCTTATGCTAGCAATCTGACAGGCGATGAGCTTGGTTTCCCACTGGCTAAAACCAAAGATGAAACAATCAACGGCTACTTCCAAACGGCTAACTATCTGGATAGTGCCATTAAGGCCTTCTTTGACTATCTCAAAGAAAGTGGCCTATATGAAAAAGCTATCATCGTCATCTACGGAGACCATTATGGCATTTCCAATTCCCGCAATCCTGACCTAGCACCTTTGATTGGAAAGACTTCTGAGAACTGGTCGAATTACGACAATGCCATGTTGCAACGAGTACCTTTTATGGTGGTCATGCCTGGCTATGAAAAAGGACAAATCATCAATACCTACGGTGGACAAATCGATATCTTACCAACTCTCGAACACCTCCTTGGTATTGAGTCCAATACCTTCCTTCAAGTTGGACAAGACCTTCTGTCTCCAGACCATCAAGAAATCGTTGCTTTTCGAACTGCCAATTCCTTCGTCACACCTAAATACACCAGTTATGATGGACGAACTTACTATACTGAAAGTGGTCTTGAAATCAGCAATCTTGATGAACAAGCTCAGAGTGAACTGGAAAGCGTTCGTCAGGCAGCCAGTCAACAGCTAAAAATCAGCGACCAGATTCAAACTGGTGATTTGATACGTTTCTACCAAAAAGATCATCTTGGAACAGTTAATACAGAAAGCATTTCTTACCTCAATTCCTTACCAATTCTGCAAAAGATTGAACAGGAAAAAGGTAGTCAGTCAACTAGTCTATTTAGCCAACGACAAGGTAAAACCAGTACTGATCTTTTCAAAGCACTAAGTTACCAAGAACTCCATCCCGAGGCTGCAGAAACCGAATCAAAATCACAATAAAAAATGCTCTTCCGTCTTGGAGGAGCATTTCTTTTTATAAAATTTATCAATCAAGCGACCAACTATCTCATCTTTTTTCTATTTCTGCTAATATGCGTGACAGGTAGTAATGATAGCTAAATATAGCAAGACCAAGCAGAAGGATAAGAGCTCCTACTCCCAAGCTGATGGCAAAGATAGTGGAGAGAGACTGAACCAAGAACAAACTTGCTATGACTAAAATCATTAAGATAACACTATAAATTAAGAGTAAAACTATTGCTACTATACGATTTGAACGGTTCACCAGGTCCGTAATGTTACTCCAATTGGTTGACAAATTTTTCACGTCCTTAAGGTAATGGTGGCAAGAAAGGATGACACTGGCAAGGAACCATGCCACAAGAAGGTAAATCATCGAAAGGATGGGCAAACCTAAATATAGAGAAAGACCAAGTAAAGTCAGAATTGGTAAAAAGGACTGGACAGCAAAGATAATCCAAAATTTCACTTTCACATAACGAGCAAAGTCAAAGGGTAAACTCTTCAGAAAATCAACATTTTCCCTCTCTAAAGACAAGGCAATTGAATGCAGGCTGGTGATATTGTTATTGACAACAGATATAAAAAGAGCTATGAAAAACAAGGGTAACCAGTATGGAGGATGAATGTCCGGAACTATCTGAGAATCTCGAATTTTGGAAATCAGACCGATCATCATGAGATAAGGAAGGAAAGCACTTGTAAAAAGCACTGTAACCACGCCAGTTCCCTGTCCCAAGAGGGAGAGATTGTAGCGCAAAACCATGCGGAAAAATCCTTTTTTAGTAGTTGAAATTCTCTCCTTACTGCGACGTTCTTTTTTGAGCTTCTCCTCACTATTAAGCAGAATCACGTCATAAAAACGAGGAAGGACCTTCTTTTTGGTCAGATAAAGCAGGAAGAGAGTTAGTCCTATCCAAGCTAACAGACCCAGTATGGCTTCTGTCGAAAAAGGCTCCACTGCTATTTTGTAAAAGATATGAAGAGGATAAAGGAGAAATGGAATGTCTCTAACTTTGTCAACAATACTTCCAAAAGTCGACTGTAGAAAGAGGACAAATATTAAAGGTATGAGAACTCCTATCCCAATCATCACATTGGCAAAAATAGACTGATACTTTCTGAAGACCCTAGTCTGAGCCAAGAAATGTACTGCCACTACCATCACTAAAGTAACAGAGACAAATAACAAGGCCAAGGACAGCAGCATCAAAGGCAAGCCCAGCCAAAGAGAAGGAGCTAGCCTAATATAGAGGACTAGAAAATAAGCTAGGATTGGTACAATTCCAGCTAGAGCTGGCAAGAGGACAGACAGTCCTTTAGCAATTATAATCTCTGATTCTTTAAAGGCATAGGGCCTATACAATGCCAAGTCCTTACTCTCATAAAAGACATTGTAAAATGCAGTGAAAGAAGTTGAAAAGGCAAACACCAGTAAAATAGCAACCATGCTACTAAAAAAACTTGGCATTTCCTCAAAAGGAAAACGAAAGGCTATATTTATAAACATGAAGAGCATCAAGAGACTGGAAAAAATGTAAGAACTGAGGACTCTAGCGGAAACATTTACTTTTTTTCCATGATTCTTAGCTTGCTTCTTTCGTAGGTTAGCCAGATTAGCTTCTTGAGATGAATAGAGGATATTGATATCAACTAATTTTTTAATGACCTTGAGACGCATCTGAAACCTCCTCTTTTCTACCTGCAAGGCTAAGGTAGATACTTTCCAAAGACTGGTCTGGGTGGTCTTTTCTCAAGTCCTCTACGCTACCACAATAGATCAAATGCCCCTTTTTCAAAATGGCAATCCGATCACAGACTTGCTCAGCTACCTCTAGGACATGGGTTGAAAACAAGACCGTCTTGCCTTTTTGTGCATGTTCCTTCATCATTTGCTTCAAATCAAAGGCAGCCTGGGGATCCAAACCTGTCAAGGGTTCATCCAAGACCCAAATATCAGGATCAGATAAGAGTGCTCCGATAACAAAGACTTTCTGACGCATTCCGTGAGAAAGGGTTTCAATAACCTGATAGCGGTTTTCAGCAAAATCAAAAACGTTCAATAGCCTAGCTAGACTAGCCTCCAAGTCAGAGCTAGTTAGCTCATAGGATGAGGCAATCAATTCCCAAAATTCATTGGCCGTTAAGCGTAAAAATAAGTCAGGCGAGTCTGCTACGTAGCCAATTTTTCGTTTGATAGCCAAGCGATTTTCCGATAACTCCTGACCATCTACCAAAATACGACCACTACTTGGTGAAATGATACTGACTAGAGACTTTATGGTGGTCGATTTTCCAGCCCCATTATGGCCAATCAAGCCCATAATCTCTCCATTTTCAATCTGCAGATTGAGATTGCTCAAAGCCTCTTTATCACCATACAACTTACTAACATTTTGAAATTCAATCATGAGAAATCTCCTCTCTTTATCTATGTAATTTACTATAATTATAGCGCTTTCATTTTAAAAATCAACATTTTATATAAAATAGTCAAAAACTTATTATTCAGTTTTACGCAAACGTTTGAGCTAACCAATACTTTATGATAGAATAAAGAACAAGATTGACAAGTAAGAGGAAACATCATGCAAAATCAAACACTCATGCAATACTTTGAATGGTATCTGCCCCACGACGGTCAGCACTGGACGCGTCTGGCTGAAGATGCTCCACACCTAGCTGATCTCGGTATCAGTCATGTCTGGATGCCACCAGCTTTCAAGGCTACCAATGAAAAAGATGTCGGATATGGGGTCTATGACTTATTCGACTTAGGAGAGTTTAATCAAAAAGGAACTGTCCGCACCAAGTATGGTTTTAAAGAAGACTATCTTCAAGCCATTCAAGCTCTAAAAGCACAGGGAATTCAACCTATGGCAGATGTGGTGCTCAATCACAAGGCTGCTGCTGATCACATGGAAGCCTTTCAGGTTATTGAAGTGAATCCTGTAGACCGTACAGTTGAACTTGGGGAACCATTCACCATCAATGGCTGGACTAGCTTTACCTTCGATGGTCGCCAAGATACCTACAATGACTTCCACTGGCACTGGTACCACTTCACCGGTACAGACTATGATGCCAAACGCCGCAAGTCTGGGATTTATCTGATTCAAGGAGACAACAAGGGTTGGGCAAATGAGGAATTGGTCGATAACGAAAATGGTAACTACGACTACCTCATGTATGCCGACCTAGACTTTAAACATCCTGAAGTCATCCAAAATATCTATGACTGGGCTGACTGGTTCATGGAAACGACTGGTGTAGCTGGTTTCCGCTTGGATGCTGTTAAGCACATTGACTCTTTCTTCATGCGCAATTTCATCCGAGATATGAAGGAAAAATACGGTGAAGATTTCTATGTTTTTGGTGAATTCTGGAATCCTGATAAGGAAGCCAATCTAGACTACCTTGAAAAAACAGAAGAACGCTTTGACCTTGTCGATGTTCGTCTCCACCAGAATCTCTTTGAAGCCAGTCAAGCTGGCGCAAACTATGACCTTCGTGGTATTTTCACAGATAGCTTGGTTGAACTCAAACCTTACAAGGCTGTAACCTTTGTCGACAACCACGATACCCAACGAGGACAGGCCCTTGAGTCTACTGTTGAAGAATGGTTCAAGCCAGCAGCCTATGCCCTCATTCTGTTACGCCAAGATGGCCTTCCATGTGTCTTTTACGGAGACTACTATGGGATTTCAGGACAGTATGCTCAACAAGATTTCAAAGAAGTCCTTGATCGTCTCCTAGCCATCCGAAAAGATTTGGCATATGGAGAACAAAATGACTACTTTGATGATGCTAACTGTATCGGTTGGGTACGTTCAGGTGCTGAAAATCAATCCCCAATCGCAGTCCTTATCTCAAATGACCAAGAAAACAGCAAATCAATGTTTGTCGGTCAAGAATGGGCTAACCAAACCTTCGTAGATTTACTTGAAAACCACCAAGGTCAAGTTACAATCGATGAGGAAGGTTATGGACAATTCCCAGTCTCAGCTGCTTCGGTAAGTGTCTGGGCAGCCAATACAATCTAATACTCTTCGAAAATCAAATTCAAACCAAGTCAACGTCGCCTTGCCGTACTCAAGTACAGCCTGCGGCTAGTTTCCTAGTTTGCTCTTTGATTTTCATTGAGTATAATAGCCAATGATAACCAGCCAGTTCCAAGCGGATTTGGCTTTTTTGCATTCACAAAAAGACCTACCCAAATGGATAGATCTTTATTGTCTTACAATTTACCTGCTACTGCATCCAACAATTCTTGGATTTTAGCTTGGTTGCTTCCTCCCGCCATGGCCATGTCTGGTTTACCACCACCACGTCCATCGACGATTGGTGCTAATTCTTTGACAAGGTTTCCTGCATGAAGGTCTTTTGTCTTGCTTGCTACAAGGACATTGACTTTGTCTCCGATAGCAGCAACTAGGACAAGAAGATCAGAGTAGTCTTTTTGTTTCCAGTTATCTGCAAAAGTACGAAGGGCACCTGCATCTGATACAGACACTTGGCTAGCAATGTAACGGTGACCGTTGACTTCCTTAACATCCTTGAAGATGTCGCCTGCAGCTGCAGCTGCGGCTTTTTCTTTCAACTCAGCATTTTCCTTTTGAAGTTGACGAAGTTGTTCTTGAAGTCCTTCTACCTTGTGAGGCACTTCCTTGACTTGAGGTGCTTTCAAGGTTGCTGCGACAGCTTTAAGAGCGTCTTCTTGTTCACGATAAGCTTCAAAGGCTTCCTTACCAGTCACTGCCAAGATACGGCGAGTTCCTGATCCGATCCCTTCTTCTTTGACAATCTTGAAGAGACCAATCTCAGAAGTGTTACCAACGTGGGTACCACCACAAAGCTCGATAGAGTAGTCGCCGATAGTCACAACACGGACTTCTTTGCCGTATTTCTCACCAAAGAGGGCCATGGCTCCCATTTCTTTAGCAGTGTCAATATCCGTTTCAACTGTCTTCACTTCAAGAGCTTCCCAGATTTTCTCGTTGACTTGCTGTTCAATTGCACGCAATTCTTCAGCAGTTACAGCTTGGAAGTGAGTAAAGTCAAAGCGAAGGAATTCAACTTCGTTAAGAGATCCTGCTTGTGTTGCGTGGTTTCCAAGGATATTGTGAAGGGCAGCGTGAAGTAAGTGAGTCGCAGTGTGGTTTTTCATAACACGGTGACGACGATTTGTATCAATTGCCAAGGTATATTCTTGGTTCAAGGCAAGCGGTGCAAGGACTTCAACTGTATGAAGAGCTTGTCCGTTTGGAGCTTTTTGAACATTTGTTACAGTAGCCACGACCGAACCAGACTCATCCAAGATTTGTCCGTGGTCAGCTACCTGTCCACCCATTTCAGCGTAGAATGGCGTTTCCGTAAAGATAAGTGAGGCAGTTCCTTCTGACACAGCTTCTACTTCTGCATTATCCGCTACGATAGCCACCAATTTAGAAGACAATTGGCTAGCATTGTAGTTGAAGACACTTTCTACAGTGATGTTTTGAAGGGTTTCATTTTGCATACCCATTGAGCCACCCTTAACAGCTGACGCACGCGCGCGTTCTTGCTGTTCTTTCATGGCTGCTTCAAAACCTTCACGGTCTACAGTCATACCAGCCTCTTCAGCGATTTCTTCAGTCAATTCAACTGGGAATCCATAAGTGTCGTAAAGTTTAAATACATCTGAACCAGCAATGACAGATTGACCTTTTTCTTTCAAGTCTGCTACGATACCTTGGGCAAAGTGTTGACCTGAATGAAGGGTACGAGCAAAGGATTCTTCCTCGCTCTTAACAATTTTTTCGATAAAGTCACGTTTTTCAAGCACTTCTGGGTAGTAGCTTTCCATGATCTTACCAACGGTTGGAACGAGTTTGTAAAGGAAAGGCTCGTTGATTCCCAATTTTTGACCATGCATAGAGGCACGACGGAGAAGACGACGAAGGACATAACCACGACCTTCATTTCCTGGAAGGGCACCATCACCGATGGCAAATGACAAAGAACGAATGTGGTCAGCGATAACCTTAAAGCTCATGTTGTCGCCATCTTGGTCATAAACCTTACCAGACAATTTCTCCACTTCACGAATGATTGGCATGAAGAGGTCCGTTTCAAAGTTGGTCTTAGCCCCTTGGATAACCGCCACCAAACGCTCCAAACCAGCGCCCGTATCAATGTTTTTGTGTGGCAATTCCTTGTACTCGCTACGAGGAACAGCAGGGTCTGCGTTAAATTGTGACAAAACGATGTTCCAGATTTCGATGTAACGGTCGTTTTCGATATCTTCTGCAAGGAGACGAAGACCGATATTTTCTGGGTCAAATGCTTCTCCACGGTCAAAGAAGATCTCTGTATCTGGTCCAGAAGGTCCTGCACCGATTTCCCAGAAGTTGTCCTCGATTGGAATCAAGTGACTTGGGTCCACTCCTACTGCAATCCAGCGGTTGTAAGAATCTTTATCGTCTGGATAGTAGGTCATGTAAAGTTTCTCAGCTGGGAAGTCAAACCATTCTGGGCTTGTCAAAAGCTCATAAGCCCAAGTGATAGCTTCGTCACGGAAGTAATCCCCGATAGAGAAGTTCCCCAACATTTCAAACATGGTATGGTGACGTGCAGTCTTCCCTACGTTTTCAATATCGTTGGTACGGATAGCCTTTTGGGCATTGGTAATACGTGGATTTTCAGGGATAATGGTCCCGTCAAAGTATTTCTTAAGCGTTGCTACCCCAGAGTTGATCCACAAAAGTGTAGGGTCATTTACAGGAACCAAGCTCACTGATGGTTCTACTGAGTGACCTTTGGTCGCCCAGAAATCAAGCCACATTTGGCGTACTTGTGCACTAGATAGTTGTTTCATATTGTCTCCTTATTTACTTGTTTAATGTGATTGGCTTTCCAGCATTTCCACATAGTCAATCGCGACACAGAGGGAAATGACTAGGTCTGCATAAGCGTCCTCCAGAACCGTTACGCTATAGGTAGAGGCAAATGGAAGAGTTCCTTCTTAATTTCCGCAATCAGCTGATCGCGATCATCCAGCAATTTGAAATTTAAATCCCAGATATTGCCCTCGACACGAAGACCCAGATTATCAAACTCATACTTATCTCGCCAGAAGGTCAACTTCTTGCGAATGACAAAACTCGAGCCATCCCGAAGCTGAATCTCAAAACGAGGAAGCAAGGTCAAGATTTCTTTACTGATCTGACTGACTTGTTCACCATTAACATCATAGATGGTAAAAGTTTTGGGAATCTTAAAAAATGATCCCTCTACCTGATAGGCGATTTCTCCCCTATCATCCTTGATAGCGAAGCGTTCGCCTCCAAGACGAAACTTTTGTTTGACAAGAAATGTTTTCATCAACACCTCCAAAAATCAAAAGACAAGCCATTTCACGAAGGGCGAAAAACCGCGGTACCACCTTCATTCAATGAACTTGTCATTCTCTTGTTCTTATGCAATTGTATGATTGAGTAGCATGACTTTCTAGCTTAGATGGCTCGCAGCACCGCCATTTCTCTGGACTAAGACAACTGAAAATCAATTCTCAACTTTCTTATTATAACGTTTTTTTAAGCTTGCGTCAACTGGAAATCGTCCTAAGCAAATAGTACAAAATAGTAATTTGAACCAAGTAGAAATCTTTCAAAATATGGTTGTTCGTTAAGAACGAAGTAAATCTAGTAATTTGTTATTGATTTTTTGATAATATCCAAAATAATGATCTTCAATATTAAATGTATCCTGAAGAACAAAACGTAAGGTATCTATTGTCTGGTTCAATTTTTTAGAATTTACTATTTTACCATCAATTTCCGATAGTCCATGTGCAACTTTGTTACGCTCACTATTTAGACCGGTAATAACCTTAAGTGACTTCAGTAAGTCAGGAGAGACTTGATAAAAAGTTAGAATATTCTCATAAGATAAAAGGTTTAAGGTTGATTGAGGTGAATAAATTCTTTCCTCTTCATTTTCTATTCCTTTTGCTTTTTTAAATTCTAAATCAATAAAATCTAAAATCTTATCAAAATCTTTGTATTCTTCATTTAATTTTGGTAAGGCCCCATCATATTTGATTAAATCAGGATAATCTTTTTTGATCTTTTCTTCGATGATAAATTCAACATAAGACTTTGATTTGATTAAGACATCTGCTACTTGTCCTCTCTCTTTCAAGACTTCTATCATTAAAAAGTAATTAAGGGCTTTCTTCTCAACATCTGTCAATGGATAGTCTTGAATATCTTTTAAAATAGCTTGGGTTTTAAATACTTTTACAAAGTCATTTAATATAGCTCGTAAAAAAGATAATTTCTTTTTAGAAAGTAAGTTATTGTATTCTTTTTTTGTAACAAGTTCTTCTGCGGCAAGATAATCATAGGAAGCTATCAGATTTCTTAAATGACGTTTGATTAAAGATTGATTAAATTTTTCAGCCTCATCTTTAATAGTACGATCTTCGTAATCCTTTTGGTTATCCTCGTTCTCGTTAAAAAGCTTCTGTTCACCTTCACTTGAAAGTGGCACATACTTTCTATTTGCTGATTTGTTAGGAGTTGCAACCTGGATAGCCTGAGTATTATAATCTTTGATTCGATTGAGGGCAAATAAAGCCGAAATCATCTGAGGCGTTCCTGAAGATAGGTTTAAGATTAATTGATGATCAGTTCCAGAATGTTTTTCAACAATCTGTCCCATAACCTCATACATTTTATCAAATAGATAAACCTCATCATTTTTTAGAATTGTTGACTCAATTGTCACATCAGGATGATAATCTTCTATGGAAAAAATAGCTTGCTCAATGAGATCTTTCTTGATCAGCATCTCCTCACTATAAACTAAAACAATCTTCTCCGGTCTATAAGTGCGTGCAATATGTAATAAAGCCGCATCTCTATTATTACTAATTGGATCTGTCGTTCCCACTGCTGAGATTAAAATAGTCAAACTTTCACCTCGTTACTTTAATAATTCCAATAATTCCTTATTTAATTCTTTATAGAAATTGAAATCTTTTTCATTAAATTGATACTGTTCTTTAACTAGCCCTTTTAAGGTTTTTAGAACAGGACCCATCTGTTTTAAGTCTTCAGATTTTATAGAATCTAATCTATGGGCTACTGTATTTCGTGAAGTGTTCATATTGATCATCGGTTTAATTTGATTATATAAAGTCCACTCTTTTTTTTCTTTAAGAATTTTACTATAATCCCAAATTCCCAAGAAATATTTTTCTGATTCATCTACATATCTATCCAATAATCCTGGATAACGGTTATCAATATAATCTTCCAAGATAAATTCAGTCAAGGTTTTAATTCTAATGAGTCCTTCACTGAAATTCCCACGTTCTTTTTGCAATTCAATTGTTAGATAAGCATTGAGAACCTTCTTCTTCTCATCACTCCATTTTCTATTTTTAAAAGTTTGGGGAATATCTTGTCTATCTAGCGCATCTACAATATCTTGCAATTTTTTACGCGCTTCTTTCAAACCAGAAAAATCTGGTAATTGATTTGCTAACTCTAAACTAGCTTTATAATCATATTTAGTAATAAAATCACGAATAGTTTTCTTCATTAAATCCTGACTAAATTTCTCCGCACTATCTTCCAAAGTACGATCCACAAACTGATCGGTACTATCTTCATTTAATGAAATCAAAACATCAATATCTTCACTTATATCATGTTTATCTTCTGTATTTGGCCCCTGTTGTGGAGAAGCAACTTGAACTGCTTTGACATTTATACCACTCAAACGGTTGATAATAAAAAGAGCAGCGCATATCTGTGGTGTCCCACTAGAAAGATTCAAAATAAATTCATCTTCTTTTGAGTAACATTCATTAATTATTTTTGAGAATTCATCATACATTTTATCGAAAATAAATACATCCTCACCAATAATTATTTTTTCATGAATAATAATTTCTGGTCTATAGTTTTCAGATATAGAGAAAAGAACTTTATTATTTCGCTCTTTGTTAGGAAGCATCTTATCAGAATACACAATAATAATTTTATCTGGACGATACTTTCTTGCAATATGAACTAGAGCACCATCTTGAAATCCTCTAATCGGATCTGAAGCACTAACAGCGGATATCAAAATTTTCATTGTAAAATCTCCCTAATCATGAAATTCGCTTTTCCCATCTCATAGAAGGAATCGCTATTAATGATCAATTTCCGTTCTCCTTTATTGGTTTTAATGCTCTTATCCGGCGCTTTCGTCAGTTTCAAAACACCTTTTCCAACCATCTTAGTCTTCATTCGACTATACCGTTTTTGTAAGATTCCATCCGCTTGTTCAAACAAGGTCTTTGTCCAAACTCCACTTCCAGCTCCCAAATAGATAGGATATTGAAGATTTGGTTGAATTTTATTTTCAGGAAAATCTGATAAGAAAAAGTTTTTATATTCTTTGTAGAAGGCTTGCGCTCTCTGACCTAATTCCTCAATTAAGATTCCAGCTTCCTTAGTAGTTGTAGTAATGGTGAAATTGATTTTAGTTAAGGGTGCGATTGCTTCCCTGTATAAAGGAAGAGGCTTGGCAGTTAGTGATTTAGCAGAATAATCCCATTTTTGAACTAGAATAATCTGCTCATTGTTAAATGACTCACTATCACTAACACGAATCGCATGAAACAAGTCATTAAATTCTTGACCCTTTTTTGCCCCCCATGGAATCATTTTTTTGTTTTCTTTAGGACTTCTCCCACGAAAATCAACTGCATTTTTATTATTCCAGTCAGGATTGGTATTCATTAAGATGGTTCGGATTGCCCCCTTCAAGGAACTCCCTGGAATATAAGGATTTCCAAAGGCATCTCTCATAAACTTAGCTACTTCATTTATAGAACCGGATCTGGGGTTCTGGTTGTTCTTTTCTGTTTCCAGACCAGTTTCAGAAATGCTATAGCCACCAAAGGAACGTTCACTAATTCTATTGTCATTTAAGAAAGAAATCAAGCGATTATTCCTAGCACTTGGTTTTGTTTCCTGAAGAAATTGTTCAAACTTTCTATCCAGTCCATTTTCCATCATCCGATTGTAAAACTTACCCATATCCGGGAAATAATAGCGACGATTCTCATAGATGAATTCTCGTGAAGTGTATTTCTCACCACTCCCAATATGAATAGGGGCCATGGCTAGGAGGCTGAATTGAAAGGTTCTATATTCTGTTTTCATCTTTCTCCCTCCATCTTGAAAAATAGTGGCTTAGCATAGTTTAATACTTCATGCGGGAAATCAAGAGGCCTTACATCTACAATCTGTCCTGTAAAGGTTTCACAGAAAGTAGATCCAGAAGCAAACTTATATAAATCCTGCTTACGATAATTTTCATTAGTTTCTGTACTAAAGGCAAAACCACTTGATTTACTTAGTAAATAGGAACCAGTTTCCATAGCATGTTCAAGTTCCTTTTCAATGGGTAAAGAAGTTGTTAAGGCCATGACTGTTCCTTGATGGACCTTAGTAAGACGATTTTTAAGAGCATCAGGTATGTCTGTAATGGTTAAATCAAACCGTCCATAGCCGCTAGAACGTTTACCCCCAATTCCCGCGTACTGCAAACTTGTCATGAGTTCATTCAAGAGGTTTGATTCGGTAGCAATAACATAGAGAGCAGACTGATCTGCAAATCGAACGGTAGAAACTTGATAAAGATGTCCATCCACATGAGGTTGGTTTTTAGTGATGATGTTTGTTACTGCATGTTCTGCATCTTCAAAAAGCGTCCCATTTACATACGAATCAAATTTATCTAAAGGAATAAACTGAAGTTTCTTTGCCATTTTCGCTTGACGTCTTACTTCTTTAACATCCGTTGTTAAGTCTTGCTGATCAAACTTTGGAAATCCAATCGGCTTCGGTAAAAATGGACTTGACTGATAAGGAAAGGCATCAGTCAAAACAAAATCATCTTGACCTGCTAATGACACAAATTCCTCCATTTTTCCCATTTTTTTCGCCTCAATAGCTAAGGCAGAAAATAATCGGTCAGCTGCAAAAGTCATTTTAGAACTATCCAGAGTACCTGCTCCAAAGTGAGCAGACTGAAAGTTCATAATATACATCTTATAGGTCATACTAGACCTCCGTAGTTAAAAGTTCATTCAATCTACTAACATCATAGTTTCCGAAAACTGTATTTGCTTTAAGAGCCTCAAAAACAACTTTACCATATCCACGAGAGCCAGATCCACCTATATAATCAAGTTCCAGAAGTTTTAATCCATCAAGTATTACTTTGAAATCTTCTTCCACTTGATCTTCACTGTCATCTGTGATTTGATAGATTAATTCAAATGCAAAAGCACTCTCACGGATGGCACGTTCAATTTGTCTTGGATTCGCTTCAGCAGTGATACGGTCAATAGTATTTTCAAACTTAACTTCAGTATAACTCTTGACCCCTAATGAATCTAACTTGTCCTTATTGATTAAAAAAGCATCTCTAAAAATGAGTCGCCCCATTTTATAGCGATTATCAGAACTGTTCCCAAAGAGTCGACTTAGAATTTCTCCATCTTCTCCTGGTTTCTTAGCTAGTCGTTCATTATGAACTTTTGAAAGGAGACTGCGCATCTTCCCTTTGATACTTGAACCAGGAATAATGGGTAAGTTAGTAATAGGATCCTTGATTACAGGAGAATCAGTAGCCCCAATTGCCGCAAAAGCATTGCTTGTACCAATATGAAGTCCTGTTTCTAGACGAATTTGTCCTTTTACTTGAATTTTTGCAAATGCCATTAATCTTTTCCTCCATAAAATTTGAAATAAGCTACTAGTGCTTCCATATAGCGGCAAAAACGTTGGAGACTTTCTTTATTGTTAATTTCTTTTAAAATGTCTAGAATTTCAGCTTTTTTCACTAAGTCTTTAACCGCAGTTTCTCTGCCCGATTGATAAACAAACTGCACTCTCAAATAAGCAATTTTGTCAGCTAAATCCTTATACTCTCTAACCTTACTTTCATCAAAGAGGGTACTCGTCAAGCTTAGTAGGTTTCTAATTTTGCTGGTTGTTAAAATGAATGCTTCAGGGTTCCTAGAATCTCTAGTGTTTCGATTCAGTGATTTAATAACATTCTCTGCTTTATCTACGTAATTATCATCTGTTAAAATTGCCATCTATGAATCCTTTCTAATCTCATAAATATATAGAAGTAAAGCTATCTCTGCTTCCTTACGTTCATTATCACTACCTGTATACCAAGAAAAGAATAAGTCTTTAAACTCTTTAAACTCTTCTTTTTTATCCTTAGAAGTTTGATCTTCTAAACGGGTCAAATAATAGGCTAATCGAGCAATATTCATACGATCGTAGTTGCGAAGGAGCTCAATAAGTCTATATACAAAACTCTTTCCTCGCTCATCTTGAATATTAAAGTAGTAACGAATGCTCTTCAGTTTCCCATTATAGACATTGTCAATAAATTGGTCGAACTTCAAGGTATAGGCTTTTTCAAAAAGGGAAATACTATCCTTATCGTTATCCTTGGCTGCTCCTTCTAGCTTACCAGTTTCCTCAGCCATGAGGCTAACTGGAGTTTTATCTGGAAAGAGGCCAATCCCCGCTGATAGGGTTAATTTACCATTTGTCCACTTGATAAAGTTTTGTCGGAGACAAATAGTGAACTCAATAATATCCTGCCAGGAACCGATCGCAAATACATCATCTCCACCGGCATAAATAATCGATAGTTTTTTCTCTTTGGCAAACTGGTTGATATAGACCTTAAAGAAGAGACTCATACTTCTAGAGAAGGTCGCTGAACGTGCCAGAGTATTATACTTGCCACTATCTTGATAAGAGAACCCAGCCATAAAGGCGGCTCCTAGGTCATCCACATCTAGTCGAACGACTGCCAGACGCTTGATTCCTTGTCCAGTTTCACTATCCTGAGATAATTTGGCGTACTCGTAAATCTCATCATACTTGTAATCTCCGACAAAGACATGGGTTGCTTTTAGGATATCTGTACTATAGCTATTCTTTACATAAATACGGTCCCACTCTTCATTGGCAAGGTCGGCTTTTGAAATACCACTAATATAGGCTCCCGGACCTATCGGCAGGCCTTTTTCTTTTGTCACAATATAGTAGTTTTCTTGTATTTCCTTGGCAAAGCGATACATTCCTGCACAGATATGGCAGACCTCTTGATCTTTATACTTGGTAAGCTTTTCGACTGAGTGGCAAATTGCACATTCTTTCTGAGAACTTTTTCCTCCTTGGTTGAGTTCAAGGAGAGTTTTGGCATCATAACGAGAAATTTTCTTTTGAGAAATCATCCGACTGGTTGTTTGATAGACTTTTCGATAGTCAGCCAGTGTCGTTGTCATATCATTGGCAGAAAACGGACTCCAACCAAATGCTACGTACAGACCTGTCTGGAAATGCTCGACCAGAAACTGATTGAATTCTGCTTCAAAGTTAGCCAAGGTTTCTCTAGTTTTTTCGGTGTTTGGAAGGATAAAATAGGCATGCCCTCCACCGACGTAGAGGAGATTAGCCCTTGTAAGCTCTAACTTCTCCAGTAAGCTGTCAGCAATATGTTCCCCCATAAAATCTAGATACAAGGAACGTGCTTTTAGTTGCTTGGCAGCTCCAGCTGTTGCGATATTGTAGATAAAATCCTGAATCCCTGACAGGTCAAAACTTGCTAATAAAAAGGCCTTCTCGCTATAAAAAGCTTCTAAGTCTTGTCCCAGCACTTTCTCATAGTCACGGCAATTCTTGTCTGCTAAATAGTCCTCTACAGCTAGGGCAAAGCCAGCTGTCAGACGACTGTAGGTTGCTAGAGAAATATCCGATAATTCCTTGGTTCTTGTCGAAACAGTCACATAGGAAAGAGTAGCCTCAAGGAGATTCAAAAGGGCATCTATCTCAGATTGGCTAAAGTCCAATCTCTCAAACTCTTTTTCTAAGGTCCCTACTATCAGGTCATAGTCTGACTGGTCAGACGGCTCACTCGTTCCCTTAGCATAGTTTGGTTCCCCGTCAAGCTCTAATAGTCGTGCATCGAGATAACGCTGACTAGGGCTATCTGAAAATACATTGAAGATATCCGATTGTTTGCTTAGGAAATCTTCTTTTCCTCCATGAGTTCTTACTGGCCCTTTTAGTCCTGAAGCAATCTTTGCCGCAGCTGACGTGATATAGACCAAACTATCAGAAGCCAAGTCCGTCGGTAAATCACTAGAAGTCGCCTTGGCTATCTGCTGGGCTATTTTTTCATTATCCGAAAAGCGTCTAAACCATTCGGACCCAATGGTACCTAGGTCTTTCTCATCATACCTGGAACCTTGAATCACCTTGCTGATAGCGTGCAAAAGCGACCCATAAACTAAATCAATCTTTTCTTTCTTCAAGTTCTAAACCTCCCATCCCTAAGCTAGTTTTCATACCGAGACCTGAGTACTCCCCAAATTTTAGAAGCATATTGGCATATGCTTTCAAGGTATTTGGACCTGTAATTTTAAAGGTAAATTTCCCCCTGAAACCAGGGATTTTTTTGCCATGGACTTTAAAATAGCTGGACTCCAATCGATAACTGGTAACCCTACTATGCTTGACCAAGTAGTCCAGGGTTTCCTCTTCGATTTCCTGACGATTCTCGACCAGACGTGCATACTTCATCATCAAACTCTGAAAGATGAGGCGCATGGTCGGAAAGAGTACGTACTCTCCCTGAGAGCGAAATCCTGTCGGAGTTTGAAAATGAATGGTGTAGAGTGACCGATCTTGGTTTTCATTAAAAAACTCAAAGAGTTGCTCCGAACTGAGATCTTGCATGGACACAGACTCTACCATGAGAGTCGGTAAATCATGAAGCTCTACTTTCTTGAGCTCCAATAGAACAGGCAGAATCTGCTTGACAGCCTCATCCGTCAGGAGATGAAGGGACCATAGGGTCTTGTCCTTTTGATGGATGATTTTTAGTGAATAGGGGTTGGTCTCCTGTTCATGTAACCAAGTCACATAGTCTGGTTCTAGCTTTTCCATGAGAAAACCTTGGAATTTTGTCGATAGGTCGCTCGGTGATTGGTCAATCCGCTTAAATGATAGTTCGATGCGTTTCATATGCCTCCTTTATTGATACAATTGCGCTTTTGCTTTCTCATGAGCGCTTTTTTCTTTTACTTTTGGAATCCTTTGCCCTTATGAAACTGTCCCCTCTCGAGGTAGATAGGTAGCTATACGGAGAAGTTGAGAATACTTTTGTCAATATTGTCAATGGACAGTTTCCGACCCCTCTCGAGGTAGATAGGTGTCTATACCGTTACAGGTTTGACATCCCTTACTGCTGCGGTAATAAAGTTTCCATCCCGTCTCGAGGTAGATAGGTATCTATACATATTACGTCTTACATTATGACCCTTTTAGCAATTCTGTTTCCGTCCCCTTTCGAGGTAGATAGATATCTATACGATGGAAACGCTGATTTTGAATACTTCCCATCTATGTTTCCGGCCCCTCGCGAGGTAGGTAGGTATCTATACCAATCAAAAAAATCAAACAACTTCAGAAAGAATTACACGGTTTCCGGCCCCTCTCGAGGTTGATAGGTAGCTATACGAGGATTTGGGATGATTCCAAAATTTAGAGCGTGGTTTCCGGCCCCTCGCGAGGTAGATAGGTAGCTATACTGATAACCCTAGCTTTAAAACGGCAACAGGGAAGGTTTCCGGCCTCTCGCGAGGTAAATAGGGTTCTATACCATCAAGACACATCAGTATTGCACATACAATCAGTTTCCGGCCCCTCGCGAGGTAGATAGGTAGCTATACCCATCAATGACTTTGTAAAAAAGCATAAGGAAGCCTGTTTCCGGCCCCTCGAGGGGGTAATAGGGTGTTTTACTCGGATTGGCTGAATGGCTAAGGCGTCGGTCTGCAAGTTTCCGGCCCCTCGCGAGGTAGATAGGTAGCTATACGAGCGTACTCAAAAAATCAACGTGTATACTGGAACTGGTTTCCGGCCCCTACCGAGGTTGATAAGTACCTATACCCGCAAAGAACTAGAACAAGCTGGATTCGGCTGGGTGTTTCCGGCCCCTCGCGAGGTGGATAGGTTCTTATACGTAAAAAGGGCGTGTTGTATGTTAAATATAAAGACGAGTTTCCGTCCCCTCTCGAGGTGGATAGGTTGTTCTACCCAATGGTCTTACGTTATCAATCAAGATTTCTTAAAGTTTCCGGCCTCTCTCGAGGTAGATAGGTTCTTATACTACATTTGAGTTTAACCAAGGCACTAATTCAGAGTTGTTTCCGTCCCCTCGCGAGGTAGATAGGTTCTTATACTTATACATGAAAATGAAGATGGATTTTAATACAACAAAATTAAATGGTGTTTCCGTCCCCTCTCGAGGTGGATAGGTTCTTATACAATCCCCGGCATCCATTGATGATGCTATCGCTAGGTCTAGTTTCCGTCCCCTCTCGAGGTAGATAGGTTCTTATACGCAAAAATTTCTTTAAAGTAGAATTTGAACTTAAGACGTTTCCGTCCCCTCTCGAGGTAGATAGGTTCTTATACACAGGTGAAGTAAAAGAAATCACAACTGGTAAATTTATGTTTCCGTCCCCTAGCGAGGTGGATAGATTCTTATACGTGAACAAGATTATTGGGCCTTTGATGGCTCATGTAAGTTTCCGTCCCCTCTCGAGGTAGATAGGTTCTTATACCGTTTCGGTTGTTATTTTGATCCGATGTGATGCTGTTGTTTCCGTCCCCTCTCGAGGTAGATAGGTTCTTATACACAGCAATGAACGTTCAAAAGAAGCAGTAGACTATGTGGTTTCCGTCCCCTCTCGAGGTGGATAGGTTCTTATACGAAAGACGATGATGACTTCTGAGCGCAGAAGAGTTCGAGGTTTCCGTCCCCTCTCGAGGTAGATAGGTTCTTATACTTTGAAAAAATTTCAATCAATGCTTTTTACAATCTGTTTCCGGCCCCTCGCGAGGTAGATAGGTATCTATACTATTTCTCAAGGTGTAATCCACATTGAGAACGGGATTTTGTTTCCGGCCCCTCTCGAGGTAGATAGGTTCTTATACCTACTCGTGAGAAGAAATTTATGATAGTTTGGAAGATACAACAGGTTTCCGTCCCCTCTCGAGGTAGATAGGTTCTTATACAAAACAAACGGTTTAATTCCTGTAGCTTGGCTATAATTTCCGTCCCCTCTCGAGGTAGATAGGTTCTTATACCCATATTTCGTGGTTGGATTTAAAAACAAACACAAGATATAACCTATTTGGAAACTAATTATAGTATACCATAAATTGTAAGAGTTTTCACATCAAAAAAAACAAACAATCTGCATCTTCTAGCTCTCTATCATCGGTATTCAAACGAATAGTCTCTTCTCGATTCCCAACATAGACAATAATGTTATCAAATTCGCTAGGATCATAAAAATATTCCAATTCTCGAATCAAGACTTGATAACTAGCCTTCTCTAGGTCAACCTCAAAACAAGAGCGTTGGACTCTCATCCCAAATCCTTCTAACAATTTAGCTAATCGTAATCTTCTTTTATTGCTAATAATATCGTAGATTATCAGACAAAAGAGGGATTTCTTTTTAGCAAATTCCTTTTCTTCTCCTGATAAATGATAATATAATCCCATCACTCTTCTCCTGTATAGACTGTTACATACAAATGACTATCCTGCTGTTCAAAAGCCCGAATCAAGCGCTTAATCTGCTGGTCAGCCGTGTAAAAGAAAGAATAGCGCTTTTTATCCAGCTCGATATACTGATGTATCTCTAGCATCCTCTCTCTCATAGCTAGAAGAAATACTTTCCTTCCCTCATCTTTTAAAATAAAAGTACCATCAGCCTTTGTTTCAAAATGCTCATCTTTTAAACTCTCTTCCAAAATCAATTGCATGATCGTATTGTCTACAATGACTGGTCTCCACTCCTCCATCAAATCGCTCGCAAGACAAGCGTGATGACCATGGCTCTGATGTAGGACACCAAATCCATAACTTAAGCCATTTTTCCGTATCAAACCTAAGAAGCAAGAGTAAAGAATGGAGTAGCCAAAATTTAGTAAACAATTGAAAGAATCCGTAGCAGGCCGCCTCCTACGACCGTAAAAACGAAAAGAATCCGGTACTAGTAAGCTCAGATAGTAAAAATAAGATTTCGCAATACGACGACCTTCATACCCCATTATCTGCGAGATGGACTCTGACTCCTTTATTTTCTGGAGGGTTAAATGAAAACGTCCAAATTCATCTACTGACAAGATTCCATCTTGATTATAGCTTTTCAACAAGGAAAGTTGATGCTTAACTTTAGCAGATACGATTTCCTTTGAAAGAGCTAGACAAAAGTCTTGGTCTAGGCAAGCCCTGACTTGTTTCTCTTGCTTATCAAAGTCTTCTTGACGATAAGAATCTAAACAAGCCAAAAATTTTCCCTCGCTAGAAAAGTAGTAGACATTAATATTCTCCCTTGCTAAAGCTTTCAATAATTGCATACTTATTTGAGTCTGACCCAAAATTAAAAGATTGTCTACAAGGTAGATGGATACTTCTCTCTCGATTTCTCGCTGACTATTTTTTATGATGATTTTCTGATTGGATAGTCCTAAAAAGTAGTCCGATTTTTGTACAAATAAATCACTCATCTATCACTTTCCCTCCTCAAATCATAAAGGATACTAGTCTATCACTTTTCAAAAAATTGTCAACTATTTTTTGTACTTTTTTAAAAGAAAAAACGAACCAGCTTGACTGATTCGTTTCGTGACTGCTAACTCCTACTTCCGATACATTTTAAACTGTAGGAAGAGGTCGCTATATTTTCCTGTCCATTTATGGTCAAATTTCTCATAAACTTCTAGGTGTTTCATGGTTTCAGCATCTGGATAGAAGGATTTGTCTTCTTTTTTCTCCTCTGGGAGTAATTCCTTAGCTGGTAGGTTTGGTGTTGAATAGCCGACATACTCCGCATTTTTGAGAGCATTTTCAGGTTTCAACATAAAGTTTATAAAGGAATAGGCTGCATCTTGGTTTTTGACGGTTTTGGGAATGACCATATTGTCAAACCAAAGGTTGCTGGCTTCTGTCGGTACCACATAGCGTAGGTTTTCATTTTTTTCTAGCATTTGACTAGCTTCGCCAGAGAAGGTCACACCGATTGCAGCGTTATTCTGAATCATGTAGCCCTTCATCTCGTCCGCCACAATAGCCTTGATATTTGGAGTCAACTTGTAGAGCTTGTCCACTGTCTCTTCTAACTGCTGGGTATCCTTGGAGTTGAGGCTGTAGCCGAGGGAATTGAGTCCCAGTCCCAGTACCTCACGCGCCCCATCAAAAAGCATGATAGAGTTCTTATACTCTGGCTTCCAGAGGTCATCCCAATGCTCAGGCGCTTCCTCTACCATGGTTTCATTATAGACAATTCCCAGTGTTCCCCAGAAGTAAGGGATGGAGAATTTATTGCCTGGGTCAAAGGACTGGTTGAGGAACTCCGGTCCGATATTTTCAAGACCTTCAAGTTTTGAATAATCAAGCGGAACCAAGAGGTCTTCGTCCTTCATCTTGTTAATCATGTATTCACTAGGAATGGCAATATCGTAGGTCGTTCCACCCTGCTTGATCTTGGTATACATGGCTTCGTTGGAGTCAAAGGTCTCGTATTGGACTTGAATGCCTGTCTCTTCTGTGAATTGCTCCAAGAGTTCAGGATCGATATAGTCCCCCCAGTTGTAGATAACCAATTTTTGACTATCTCGGCTATTGATTTTACTATCTAGATGCGTCGCAATTCCCCACAAGACGAGAATAATGGCTACAATTCCTGCTAAAAATGAATAGAGTTTTTTCATGCTTGCTCCTCCTTCTCACGTGAGATAAAGTAATATCCAACAACTAGGATAATACTAAAGAGAAAGACAAGGGCAGACAGGGCATTAATCTCTAACGAAATCCCCTTACGAGCACGAGAGTAAATCTCGACTGACAGGGTTGAAAAGCCATTTCCCGTTACAAAGAAGGTCACGGCAAAGTCATCTAGCGAATAGGTAAAGGCCATGAAATAACCTGCAATGATAGACGGTGTCAGGTAAGGAAGCATGATTTCCTTAAACATCTGAAATTGACTGGCTCCCAAGTCATAGGCTGCATGAATCATATCGCCGTTCATTTCCTTAAGACGTGGCAAGACCATCAAGACCACGATAGGAATGGAGAAGGCCACGTGACTAGAGAGAACGGTCAAAAAACCAAGTGAAAACTTGAGTTGGGTAAAGAGAATCAAGAAGCTGGCACCAATCATAACGTCAGGCGCAACCATGAGGATATTATTGAGTGATAGAAAGGCTTCTTGGTATTTCTTACGAGACTGGTAGATGTAAATGGCACCAAAAGTCCCGATAATGGTCGCTATCAAGGCTGATAAGAAGGCTAAGAAAAAAGTCTGAGTCACAATCAACATAAGGCGACCATCGCCAAACATGGTTTTAAAATGACTCAAGCTAAAACCTGTAAAGCTATTCATGTCGTTGCCTGCATTAAAGGCATAACCAATCAGGTAAAAAATAGGCAGGTAGAGGACAAGAAAGACCAGTCCCAGGTAAAGGTTGGCAAATTTTTTCATCGTTCTCTCCTTTCCTTGGTCACCCACATGGTAATGAACATGGTCAGGATGAGAATCACACCGATGGTAGAACCCATACCGTAGTTGTCATTTGTCAGGAAGTTCTGCTCAATGGCCGTCCCCAAGGTGATAACGCGGTTCCCACCAATCAAACGGGTCAGCATGAAGAGACTCAAGCTGGGGATAAAGACAGACTGGACCCCACTTCTCACTCCGTTCATAGACAGAGGGAAGATGACATGACGGAAAGTCTCCCACTTGGTCGCACCAAGGTCGTAGCTGGCATTGATGAGATTGTTATCCATATCGTCCAAGACATTGAAAATCGGCA
This sequence comes from Streptococcus gwangjuensis, assembly GCF_028156745.1. Taxonomy (GTDB): domain Bacteria; phylum Bacillota; class Bacilli; order Lactobacillales; family Streptococcaceae; genus Streptococcus; species Streptococcus gwangjuense_A. Next base: position 36,947 of record NZ_JAODJG010000021.1, on the reverse strand, counting down.
AAATCATAAAGGGAAGCTCGATGTAGCTTGCGACAAAGATAAAGGAGAAATCGGTAAAGAGCAATTGCTGTGAACCGATTCCGATAAATTCCAAGAATTGGTTAATAGAGCCATTCTGACCAAAAATCCCGATAAAGGCATAGGCCTTGAGGAGCAAATTGATCCAAGTAGGCAGGATAATCAACATGAGCCAGAGTTGACGGTGCTTGAGACGGGTCAAAAAGAAGGCTGTTGGATAGCTGATAAGCAAGGTCACAAAGGTCACAATTCCTGCATAGAGTACAGAGTTGAAACTCATTTTGAGGTAGGTCAAGTTTTGTGACGCAAAGTAAGATTTATAGTTTTCTAAACTGAACTGGCCTTCGATATTGAAAAAGGATTGACCGAAAATCAAGACCAAGGGTGCCAGGACAAAGAGTGCAATCCAAAGCATATAGGGCACTACAAAGAGTTTAGAGCTTGTTTTCTTCATCTCTTTCCTCCTCGATTGCATTGATCAGACCTGCTTCTTGCTCTTCGATTTCTACGTACTCCTCAATACGAGCATCGAACTCTTCTTCGGTTTCGTTGAGACGCATGATATGGATGTCTTCTGGCTCAAAGTCCAGACCGATTTCCTCACCCACGATGGCCTTACGGGTTGAGTGGATCATCCATTCGTTTCCAAGTTCGTCATATGCGATAATTTCATAGTGAACCCCACGGAAAAGCTGGGTATCGACCTTAACTTGGAGCTTGCCTTCTTCAGGAAGAGTAATGCGCAAGTCCTCTGGACGAATAACAACCTCGACAGGTTCATTTGGCTTCATCCCCCCATCAACAGCTTCAAAGCGTTTGCCGTTAAACTCAACTAAGTAGTCCTCAATCATGGTTCCTGGCAAGATATTTGACTCACCGATAAAGGTGGCAACAAAATGGTTAATCGGCTCATCGTAGATATCCACAGGTGTTCCAGACTGGACAATCTCGCCATCATTCATCACAAAAATCCAGTCACTCATGGCCAGAGCTTCTTCCTGATCGTGAGTGACAAAAACAAAGGTAATGCCCAAGCGTTGTTGCAGTTCACGCAGCTCGTACTGCATGTCTGTTCGCAATTTCAAGTCCAACGCTGATAAAGGCTCGTCCAACAAAACCACACGGGGTTGATTGATGATGGCACGGGCAATAGCCACACGCTGACGTTGTCCTCCTGAGAGTTTACGGATGGAACGCTTGTCATAACCTTCCAACTGAACCATCTTAAGAACTTCCGCTACGCGTTGCTCGATTTCTTTCTTGTCAATCTTACGCAAGCGAAGTGGAAAGGCAACATTTTCAAACACATTCATATGTGGAAACAAGGCATAGGATTGGAAGACCGTATGGACGTCACGCTTGTTGGTTGGGATATCATTGATACGGACACCGTCCAGTAAAATATCTCCTGTCGTCGCATCCAGTAAACCTGCAATGATGTTAAGGATAGTTGATTTCCCTGAACCAGATGCGCCTAAAAGAGTGTAGAATTTCCCTTCTTCCAACTCAAAGTTGATATCTTTGAGAACCTTGGTGTTGCTGTCTTCAAAAACTTTAGAGACGTTTTTGAATTCAATAATTGGTTTTTTCAATTGTCATTTATTCCTTCTTTTTCATAGATTAACAGATCAGGGCTCTGTCAGGCCGCTACTACCTCGTGTAGGAGATTAAACTGCCTACATACTTCTGCACTAACGATAGGCTTTCACCCCCTTTCCATGACATAGCAGCAGCTTTTCAAACACCGCTTCCTACTTGCTTTCACCTAAAATACGGACTTCTCTCTCAAGAGTAACGCCTGAGTGTTCCTTGACTTTTTCGATCACAGACTCAATCAAGTCCTCATAGTCTTTGGCCGTTCCGTCTGCAACATTGATCATAAATCCTGCGTGCTTTTCAGACACCTCAACACCACCGATACGATAGCCTTTCAAGCCAGCTTCTGAAATTAATTGACCTGCAAAATGCCCGACTGGACGCTTAAAGACCGAACCACAAGATGGGTATTCTAAAGGTTGCTTGAGTTCACGGAGATGCGTCAAGCGATCCATTTCTTGCTTGATAACCTGATGGTTTCCTGGAGCTAGGGCAAATTTAGCTGACAAGACAACTGCACCAGACTCCTGAATGGCTGAGTGGCGGTAACCAAAAGCCAAATCTTTGGCAGACAGGGTCTCGATTTCTCCATCCTTGGTCAAGACCTTACAAGACTGCAAGATATGGGAAATCTCACCACCATAAGCGCCCGCATTCATAAAGACAGCACCGCCAACGCTCCCTGGAATGCCACAAGCAAACTCGAAGCCAGTCAAACTATGACGAAGGGCAATGCGAGTTGTTTCAATCAAGTTAGCACCAGCTTCTGCTTCAATGGTATAGCCATCAACGGAAACGTTATTGAGCTTGTCACACAAGATAACAAATCCACGAATTCCACCATCACGGACGATAATATTGCTAGCATTTCCCAACACCATCCAAGGGATATTTTCTTGATTGGCAAATTTTACAACGCGAGCCAACTCAAAACGATTTCGTGGAAAGACCAGATAATCAGCCTCTCCACCTACTTTTGTATAACTATAGCTATGCAAGGGCTCTTTAAAACGGATATCAATCCCTTCTAAGATTTCAAGCATTTTTTCTTTTACTGACATGACACTCTTCCTTTTACAAAATTCATTCCATTATACCATTTTTAAGACCATTTGACGACCCTAAAAAAAAACTTGAACTTATTTTAAACAAAAAAAGAGGTTTCCCCCTTTTCTTATGATTTTTTGCAAAAGATTGCCTTAGTTCCATAGGCAACTAGGATCAGTTCAACTAGTAGAATAACTTCAACCAAGACTGGACTTGTAATCCATCCTACTTGAGCTAGAGATGGAGCTAGGTCAAAGAAGGCATGTAGACCATAGGCTGCTAGGAGATAAATCCATTTCTTCCGGCGAACAGCTTGGTAAACCCAAACAGTCAAAAGTAATTGAAAACCTAGCGCCAAGATTCTCTCAAAACCAAGCAAATAAATCTGCCAGACAGATAGTGATTGGATAGTTTTCAACATATTTTCAGACAGCAATTGCATAACCTGTGGATTCTGAGTTTGAACTGCCGAAAGCACGATATAGAGATTAATCAAACTGGTAAGGCCTAGGAAAATCAATTCCAAGCCACCATGCCCCAGTCCATAGGCCAAGGCGTCTGCCTTTTCCAAATTTCTCTTTTTCTCCAACCATTTGAAAAAAACAAGACGAGCTGTTTCCTCAAAAAAGGCTGCCATGGCTAAGCCATAGATGATATAGAGAAGTGGATGATCCTGCAAGAGGGCAATACTGCCATCTTTTTGAGGATGCAAAACCAAGATATGCACTAGTTTTTCTAAAATCTGCGAAGAGACAAAGAAGGCAACAGCCCCCAAGCCCAAGACAGCTAGATTAATCTGGTATTTCTTTTTGGCATACCAAATGCTTCCTAGCAAGAAAGCCAGCAACAGAAACATGGTAATAATGATATGAATGGTCATTTTCTTCTCCTATTCCGCCTTTTCAATATCTTTTTTCATCTCGTCAACATTGAACTTAGCAAACAAGTATTGACGGTCTTGAACTGGGAAACGTTGATCCAACTGGTCAACTGCCCCCACCTCGATAATGCCTTCCTTGATGACAAAGTCCATGACATGCCCACCGAAGGTCAAGTCATCTGATATGAAGTGCAGATGGTAGCCTGCCACACTAACTCCATGGAAAATCTCTGGCGTCCAGAAACCAACGATGGTTCCTGCGACATTGTCACGACGATATTCAGGCTGATGGGTTGCAACATCAGCAAACTTGGTCTCTGGTGTCGACTTGGGAATCATGCGCACATGCATATGTGAAAATTCCCCACGAATCTTGATAGAGCGAAAAAGATTTTCCCCGTCATAATAAGACTCAATTCGTTCTTCCAACTCTTTGTCTGTCATCTCAAAGCGCTGGCGGAAAATAACCTCTGCCTGGTGCGGTACTACTGCTGCATAAGGAATAAGGGCATCTGGTGACACCTCCACAATCTCTGGTTGGTCTCCTGATCCTTTGGCCTGATAAGCCTTGCCATCCAAGACAATCAATTCTCCATCAATGGAATCCAAGGTTCCCAAACCAAGGTCACCATGCTCTAGCAATTCTCCTACTGTCATGGTCCCACCATAAAGGCCAGCCATCAAGGCTCCAAGGGTATTGTATTGAAATAATTTCACTGGTTCCTGCACGTTCTTATCCATTCACTTTCTTGTCTGTTATTCTATAAATGTTACTCCTAAGTATACCACATTTGCCCCTAGATGTGAACGAGAGAAACACCCTAGACATTGCCAAGAAGAAAAAAAAAAGGTACAATGTAACAAAATCAAGGGAGGTCTGGAATGAAGAAACAAAGCAAGTACCAAGAGGTCGTTTCCTATCTGAAAAATGGTATCGAGTCTGGACGCTTTCCGACGGGTAGCCGCCTGCCTTCTATCCGTCAACTGAGCCTTGACTTTCACTGTAGCAAGGACACCATTCAACGTGCCCTGCTGGAATTACGGCACGAACAATACCTCTATGCCAAGCCCCAGAGTGGCTACTATGTCTTAGAACACGGGCAACACCAAGACCTAGAAATCGAGGTTACAGACGAACATGCTAGTGCCTATGATGATTTCCGACTCTGTGTCAATGAAACCTTGATTGGCCGGGAAAACTACCTCTTCAACTACTATGATAACCAAGAAGGTTTAGAAGACCTAAGACAGTCTATTCATAAACTTCTCTTTGACCAAGCTCTCTACTGCAAGGCTGACCAACTGGTATTGACTTCTGGGACTCAACAAGCCTTGTTTATCCTCTCTCAAATTTCCTTTCCAAGCCAATCAAAGGAAATCTTGGTGGAACAGCCGACCTACCATCGGATGAATCGACTCTTGATTGCTCAAGGTCTGGACTATCAAACGATTGAACGAGGCATTGATGGAATTGACTTGGAGGAACTTGAACGGCATTTCAAGACAGGAAAGATTAAGTTTTTCTATACCATTCCTCGCTTTCACTATCCTCTAGGCCATTCCTATTCTGAGCAGGACAAACGGGCTATCCTTGACTTAGCTGCCAGGTACGGTGTCTATATCGTCGAGGACGACTATCTGGGGGATTTGGACTCTAAAAAGGGCCAGACCTTCCACTATCTAGATACAGAGGAGCGCGTCATTTATATCAAGTCCTTCTCAACCAGCCTCTTTCCAGCCCTGCGGATAACGGCACTCATCCTTCCAAATGCTATCAAGGAAGCCTTTGTGGCCTACAAAAATATCCTAGACTACGACAGCAACCTCATCATGCAAAAGGCCCTGTCACTCTATATTGATAGTCAATTATTTGAGAAAAATCGTCTGGCTCGCTTGTCCAATCAGGAAGACTACCAAAAACAACTCGAGGAAAGACTAGCTAACACTCCTTGTCCCCTTCCTCATTTTCCCCTACATGATGGCTTATTACTAGATCTAAGACAGTACCCTAAAATCGCCAGTCTCAAACACAGCCAACTGGGCTTGGACTTCTTTGAAGAGGCTTACTTAGATGCCTGCCCTTATCAATTTGCCAAGGTATCCTTAGAAAATCTAGAAAAGGTTTTAAACTATTTAAAAGCAGAATTGGATTGACTTCCAACTCTGCTTTTTTCTTATTCTTCAACTTCAGTTAGACTTGCTGCCTTTTCAAGATAGCTTTGGTAAGTTCCTTCATCCTTGAGTTTTTGGATGACCTTGTCCACCACTTCTTTCAAGTCAGCACTGTTTTTTCTAAGGGCAACGGCATTGGCTTCGCCGTCCTTCATCTTCAAGCTGACAGTTGCGACAGCTAAGTCCGCATTTTTAGCAGCATAGCTAAGCGCAACAGGCTCATCCATGTGAACAGCATCTACTTTTCCAGCCTGTAATTCATTAACAGCTTCACCCATATTAGTTAGGGAAGTCAATTGAGCTTTTGGCAATTGTTCCTTGACCATAGCTTCTGGAACAGTCCCTTTTTGGGCTGCAATATTCGCACTTTCTAAGCTAGTTAAATCCTTGTATTTTTCTACATCAGCCTTACGAACCAAGAAACTGATCTTGTTTTCATAGTAAGGGATTGAAAAATCAAAGACTTCTTTTCTCTCGTCAGTAGCGCTAATTCCCGCAACTGCTAGATCAGCCTTACCTGTCTGAAGACTAGTCAAGACATTGTCAAAACTCATGCTTGAGATTTCCAACTTCACCCCAAGTTCATCAGCGATAGCCTGGGCCATATCAATGTCCGCACCAACTACCTGATTTTTCCCGTCAACCAAGGCTTGGAATTCAAAAGGTGCATAATCAGGACTAGTCGCCACAACTAATTTCCCCTTTTGCTTAATGGCCTCAACAGCTGACTGAGAACCATTCGAACCTGACTGGCAAGCTACTAAGAAGAAACTTGCAAGAAAGCTACATAAAACAAATATCCATTTTTTTGATTTCATAAATAAACAACCTCTCTGTTAATTTTGTATAATTATAACGCTATCCAAGTTGCTTGTCAAGCATTTTTTGAATTTTTATCTTAAAAATATTTTTTTCATTCAATAAAAGGAGCTATCAGTTGATTCCAAGCTCCTTTTTATACAAAATTATCCTATTTTATAGTTCGACAATCTTACCTGTTTCAAAGTAAACAACCCATTCACAGATATTTTTGGCATAGTCTCCAATGCGTTCCAAGAAGGCAATCACTTGGAAATAATCACGACCTGTAACGATGGCATCTGGATTTTTCTTGATTTCTTCTGTAGCCAAGTCACGAATGCTATCAAAGTAATGGTTGATTTTTTCGTCCATTGCTGCTACTTCATAGGCCTGATCTACTGAACCATTGAGATAGAGTTCAAGGGCTGCTTCAACGAAGTTCTTGACATCACGCCCCATTCTCTTAATTTCCTCTTCAACAGCTGGGATGCGTTGCTCCCCCTTCATACGAATGGCTGCTCTTGCAATGGAAACGGCATGGTCCCCCATACGTTCCAAGTCAGATACGGCTTTTAAGACTGTTAAAACGGTACGCAAGTCCTGAGAAACCGGTTGTTGGAGGGCAATCATTTCAAATGATTTCTTCTCCAATTTCACTTCGTATTCGTTTACTTCTGCATCGTCTTCGATGACTTCTTTGGCCAAATCACGGTCATGCGTAACAAAGGCACGCACTGTACGATTGATTTGGGATAGCACTTCTTGTCCCATAGCATAGAACTGGTTGTGCAATTTCTCTAAATCTTCCTCAAATTGAGAACGTAACATCATTTATCTCCTTATCCAAATTTTCCTGAAATATAATCTTCTGTTTCCTTGTGTTGTGGGTTGAGGAACATCTTCTTGGTATCGTTAAACTCGATCAGATCTCCATCTAGGAAAAATCCTGTCTTGTCAGAAATACGAGAGGCTTGTTGCATGGAACGCGTAACCAAGAGCATGGTGTATTTATCTTTTAGACCATACAAGGTTTCCTCAATCTTACCAGCCGAGATAGGGTCCAAGGCTGAAGTCGGTTCATCCAAAAGAATGATTTTAGGACTGGTTGCCAAGACACGGGCAACACAGACACGTTGCTGTTGTCCACCTGAAAGCCCGATAGCTGAATCATGCAGGCGATCCTTGACCTCATCCCAGATGGAAGCTCGTTGCAAGGCTTTTTCAACCGCCTCATCTAGAACCTGCTTGTCCTTAACTCCATTGATACGAAGCCCATAAACAACATTTTCGTAGATAGACATAGGGAAGGGGTTTGGTTGTTGGAAAACCATACCAATTTCCTTCCGCAATTCAACTGTATCTGTACGTGGACTGTAGATATTATGGCCGTTGTAAACCACCGAACCTGTTGTTGTCACCTCTGGATTGAGATCCCCCATGCGGTTGATAGCCTTTAGGAGGGTTGACTTCCCTGATCCAGATGGACCAATCAAGGCTGTAATTTCCTTAGGTTGGAAAGATAGGGAAACACTATTCAAGGCCTTTTTTTGATTGTAGTAAACGGACAGGTCTGATACCTGTAAAATCGCTTCTGTCATACTGTTTCCTTTCTATCCAAAGTGTCCTGTTACGTAGTCATTGGTTGACTGTAGTTTGGCATTTTGGAAAATATTAGAGGTCTTATCGTACTCTATCAAGTCACCCAAGTAGAAAAATCCTGTGTAGTCACTAGCACGCGCAGCCTGCTGCATACTATGGGTCACGATGATGATGGTGAAGTCCTTCTTCAATTCCAACATGGTTTCTTCCAGTTGGGCTGTCGCAATCGGATCCAAGGCAGACGCTGGTTCATCCATCAAGAGGATATCTGGTTTAACAGAAATAGCACGAGCGATACAGAGACGTTGCTGCTGACCACCTGACAGGGTCAAGGCTGACTTGTGCAAATCGTCTTTGACCTGATCCCAAAGGGCAGCTTGACGAAGAGAGGTTTCCACAATTTCATCCAAGACTTGCTTGTCCTTAACCCCTGCACGTTCATGGGCAAAAGTGATATTGCGGTAAATAGACTTAGCAAAAGGATTTGGTCGTTGGAAGACCATTCCGATGTGTTTACGCATCTCATAGACATTGATTTCTGGACGGTTGACATCAATCCCTTGATAGAGAATTTGACCTGTTACCTTTGCAATATCAATAGTATCATTCATACGGTTGAGACTGCGGAGGTAGGTTGATTTTCCTGAACCAGAAGGGCCAATTAAGGCAGTAATTTTATTCTTTTCAAATTGCATATCGATGCCCTTGATGGATTCATTTTTACCGTAGTAAACATGTAAATCCTTAGTAGAGAGGGCCACTTTCTCTTCAGGGAAGGTGATGATATGCTTTTCATCCCAATTATATTTTGACATGGCTTCTCCTTTAGGCAGCGGTTAATTTCTTATGTAGGTAGCTTCCAAGTTTGCGGGCTCCAAAGTTAAAGATGAGGATAAAGATGAGGAGCACTGCGGCAGAACCTGCTGATACGATGGTTCCATCTGGAATAGTACCTTCACTATTGACCTTCCAGATGTGGACAGCCAAGGTTTCTGCTTGACGGAAGATAGAGATTGGGCTAGTCACACTGAGAATATTCCAGTTAGACCAGTCAAGAGCTGGAGCGGATTGCCCTGCTGTATAGATGAGTGCTGCCGCCTCACCAAAGATACGACCAGAGGCCAAGACGACACCAGTGACAATGCCTGGTAGGGCTTCTGGAATGACCACATGGACTACAGTCTCCCAACGAGAAATCCCAAGAGCTAGGCCAGCTTCACGTTGCGTATGGTGAACGTGTTTCAAGCTGTCTTCAACATTACGAGTCATTTGAGGCAGGTTAAAGACTGTCAAAGCCAAGGCACCTGAAATAATTGAAAATCCATACTCAAACTGAACTACAAAGATCAAGTAACCAAAGAGACCTACAACCACTGATGGCAATGAAGACAAGATTTCAATACAGGTTCTGACAAAATTGGTCACAGGACCTTTTTTAGCATATTCAGCTAGGAAAATCCCAGCCCCCATAGATAAAGGCACAGAGATAATCAAGGTAATAACCAGAAGGAAGAAGGAATTATAGAGCTGAATTCCAATCCCTCCGCCTGCTTGGTAGGAAGATGATTTGCCGGTCAAGAAAGACCAAGAGATGTGGGGCAAACCACGAACCAAGATATAAAGAATCAAGGATGCCAAGATGGCAACAATAATTCCTGCAATCGAGTAGAGGACAGCTGTTGCAATTTTATCTAATTTCTTAGCGTGCATAGTTTTTCTTTCCTCTTTCTTTCGTAATCAATTTAATCACACTGTTGAAGGCCAAACTCATCAAGAGCAAGACTAAGGCCAATGACCAAAGAACGTTATTGTCAACTGTTCCCATAACGGTATTTCCGATACCCATGGTCAAGACAGAGGTTAAGGTCGCAGCAGGTGTTGTTAGTGAAGTTGGGACAACGGCTGAGTTTCCGACCACCATCTGAATGGCCAAGGCCTCACCAAAGGCACGCGCCATCCCAAAGACCACTGCTGTGAAAATTCCTGAACGCGCCGCCTTCAAGGTCACGCGCCAGATGGTTTGCCAACGAGTAGCTCCCATAGCCAAACTAGCTTCGCGATAGTGACGAGGCACCGCACGCAAGCTATCCGTTGTCATAAAGGTTACCGTCGGTAAGATCATGACAAAGAGAACGAAAATCCCTGACAAAATCCCAAAACCAGTACCACCAAAGACACTACGGACAAAGGGAACTACGACCTGCAAACCTATAAATCCATACACTACTGAAGGAATTCCGACTAGCAATTCAATGGCTGGTTGCAAGATTCTAGCACCTTTTGGTGAGACTTCAGTCATAAAGACTGCCGCACCAATGGCAAAAGGAGTTGCGATAAGAGCTGATAGGATTGTGACAATAAAGGAACCCAAAATCATAGGAAGGGCACCAAATTGTTTACCTGAAGGATTCCAAGTTTGGCCAAAAAGGAAATCAAAGATATTAACTCCATTGACAAAGAAGGTCGACAAGCCTTTTTGGGCTACGAAAATCAAAATCATAGCCACAATGATAACAATCAAAGACAGACAGGCAAAGGTCAAACCTTTTCCTAGTTTCTCTAAACGAGAGTTCTTTGAGGGAGAAAGTAATTTTTTAGCTAATTCTTCTTGATTCATTATTGACTCCCTTCTAGTGCTGTCACCGTTCCTACAGCATCTTTTTCAACCTTCATTTCCTTAACAGAAATATAGCCCATTCCCTTAACGATTCCACTTTGCGCTTCATCAGAGAGGACAAAGTTGAGAAATTCTGCCACCAATTCATTTGGTTGACCTAGGGTGTACATGTGTTCATAAGACCACAAAGGCCAGTTATTGGTTGTAACATTTTCTGCAATCGGCTCATAGCCATTCAACTTCATACGTTTCACCGAGTCATCCACATAGGCAAAGGCTAGGTAAGAAATGGCTCCTGGTGTCTGGGAAACAATGTTTTTGACCATCCCATTTGAATCCTGTTCTTGACTCTGCACAGCAGACTGACCATCCATGATAACACTATCAAAGGTTGCACGTGAACCAGAACTTGCTGCACGGTTAATAATAGAAATGGCTAGGTCTTTCCCGCCGACTTCTTTCCAGTTGGTTACTTGACCTGTGAAGATGCTACGGAGTTGTTCTGTTGTCAGATTTTCAACGTCAACTTCCTTGTTTACAATCACTGCCAAGCCCGCTACGGCTACCTTATGATCCACTAGAGCGGATGCGTTGATACCGTCTTTTTCCTCGGCAAATACGTCTGAATTTCCTACATCAACGGCTCCAGACTGAACCTGAGACAGACCTGTACCAGATCCTCCACCTTGGACGTTGACTGTTTTTCCAACGTGTATAGAGCCAAATTCATCTGCTGCTGCTTCGACCAAGGGCTGAAGAGCCGTTGAGCCAACAGCTGTCATGGATTCCCCACGATCAATCCAGCTAGCACATCCCGCCAAAGAACCTGCTAGCAAAAGAGCAGCTAGGGATAGAGCGAGTTTCTTCCTTTTTTTCACTGTTTTTCTCCTTGAAAATAATGGTGAATGCTGTGAATTTTTTCAACTATTTATTTATGTTTTTCTTTTTTAAAATTGGGAGCCAACTGAAGATGCAAGCTTAATTTTACTAGAAAGTTGCTCAGTTGCTTTCGCCACCAATTTTGACTTAAAATAAAAGACAATTTGAAAAAATCCATACTTCCACTATAACATAGACAAGCTACTTTGACTAGCATTTTCACTTGAATCTGAGGCCTTTTGGAAAATAATTTTTCAAAACATTTCCAGTCACCTTAGCAAAGCCCAAACCATTGCCTTGAACCAAAACTTGGTACCAACCATTTGGCAGACTCTCCGCCAGCTGGACAGTCTCTCCAGCCGCATACTTAACAAACTCTTCTTGGTCAATTTCAACCGACTGCTTGACCTGACTCGGTTTCAAAGCTAGACCAAGAGCAAAACTAGGCTCAAAGCGTTTCTTCTTGAAGGTTCCCAGATGCAGTCCATTGCGAGCAATCTTGAGCTTACCTAAATCTGGCAAGAGTTCTGGCAAGAGATAGAGCTGGTCACCAAAAGTCTGCAAGATTCCCTTTAGATTGACCTTCAAGTGTTTTTGAGCAAATTCCTGCCACAAAGTGAGCTGTTCACGACTTAGATTGCTCTTACTTGCCTTACATTTAGGGGCTGGATTTTCACCCTTAAATTGTAAATGGGCGACAAACTGACCCTCTCCCTTAAAATGATGAGGGTACATCCGAGCCGTTTCTGGCAAGTCAATGCCAGCTACCATTCCATTGATATGCTCAACTGGCAACAAATCAAAATCATACTCTTTCAATAGCCAATTAACTATTTCTTCGTTTTCCTCAGGTGCCCAGGTACAGGTCGAATAAACCAGACGACCTCCCTCTGCCAGCATGGTCACTGCATCTGCTAGAATTTCTCTTTGCAAGCTAGCACATTGACTTGGATAATCTAAGCTCCAATAGTCCATAGCATCTGGTTGCTTACGAAACATCCCTTCACCAGAGCAAGGGGCATCAATAACGATTAAGTCAAAATAGCCCTTAAAAACATTGGCCAAGCGGTCAGCAGATTCATTGGTCACCACGACATTTGTCGCTCCAAAGCGCTCCATGTTTTCTACTAAAATCTTAGCCCGTTTGCTTGAAATTTCATTGGAAACAAGGAGACCCTCCCCTGCTAGATAGGCTGCTAGTTGAGTTGATTTGCCACCCGGTGCAGCAGCCAAATCCAAGACTTTCATACCAGGACTGGGCTGGGCTACCTGAGCAACCATCTGGGCAGCGGGTTCTTGCGAATAAACTAGACCTGTAGCATGCTCAGGCGATTTCCCTGAAACCTTTCCATAGTGGCCCCAAGGGGTTTGAGGGATGGCATCAGGAAAGGAAACTGGCGCTTCTTTTAAAGGATTGACCCGAAAGGCCGAAACCGTTTCCTCCTCAAAAGAGGCAAGAAAACCCCTTGCCTCATCTCCTAGTATCTCTTCATATTTTTCAACAAATCCTTCTGGAAATTGCATTTAAGTTTTTTTCCTTTCGTAAATATAGGACTGAATTTCCTCCTGCATCTCAAGAGGTAGCATCATGACCGGCTGTCTGGTTTGAAAATCAGGAGCTTCACCAGATAGGGTCACAACCCGATAGCCCAGACTTTCTCCTAAAATACTAGCTGCAGCATAATCCCATGGTTGCAGATAGGTGACATAGGTCAACAAACGCCCTGATAAAATCTTGGCAAAACTAATGGCCGCACTCCCATAAACACGAACACCAAGAACCGCTCGACTCAAATCAGCCAAGCCCCATTCATTTGTTTCCAGCATGCCACTATTTCCTGCAATGAGAAAATCTCCAAGGGGTTTTGCTTTAAAGGGAGCTAGGAGCTGATTATTTCGGCAAACTGGAAACTTACCACCACCGTGATAACAATCCCCTTTGACCACATCATAAATCAGACCAAACTGTCCACGACCATTTTCAAAATAAGCCATCATAACAGCAAAATCTTCCTGCTGGGCTACAAAATTATTGGTCCCATCAATCGGATCAATAACCCAAACCTTGCCCTCTTGAACCGAGGCTCGCAGACAACCTTCTTCAGCACAAATCTTATCCTTAGGATAACGGGATAGAATTTCACCAACCAAAAGTTCTTGAACTTCCTTATCCAGTCTGGTTACCAAATCCGTTGGAGAGGACTTAGTCTCAACATACAAGTCTTCCTTCATATGGTCAAGAATGTACTGCCCCGCCTTCTTGACAAGCTCCTTGGCAAATTCAAATTTACTTTCCAAGAGAAATCTTTCCTTCCCCTTTTTCCATGGCAGCCTGAACTGCTCGGTAAAGCGAATAGCCACTAACTGTTTCAAATTCTCGTCCCAAACGTTTTTCTTCGCTCTTACTTGGCACTACCGCCTTGAATCCCTTATAGGAGTCCAGTAACTTTTTAGCTTCTACCTTGCTTTCATAGGCAGCTTCAACATCATTAAAAAAAGAAAGCACTGAAGCAAGTTCTTCAGTGCTCCACGACAAATCTAGTGGGTAACTATACTGTTTGTTCATTAACTAATACCAGCTCTCATTCTTGCTTCTTTTAGTTCTTGCTTACGGTAACTACGAGGGAGAAAAGCACGAATCTCATCTTCATTAAAACCGATTTGCATGCGTTTGGCATCGATAATAATTGGACGACGCAAAAGACTAGGATGCTGCTCAATCAAATGAAGCAATTCCGATACCGAGATGCTCTCTACATCGATATCTAATTTTTGAAAAATTTTTGAACGAGTTGAAATGATGTCATCAGTACCATTTTCGGTCAAGGAAAGGATATGTTGCAATTCTTTTCTTGTTAAAGGACTGGTCATAATATTGTGTTCCTCAAAGGGCACCTTATGTTTTTCTAACCAGGCCTTCGCCTTACGACATGAAGTACAGCTCGGTGATAGAAATAGTGTAATCATGCTTTTCTCTTCTTATCTATACTTTGCTAATTCTATTATACAAAAAAATAAAGCGCTTGACTAGAGATGTTTGTGTCTAAATTTTTGGGAATAATCAAATATCCTTATAACTCAATAAGAAAGCGAGATTTTTCAGACAAAAAAACTGGAAAAAGTTCCTCACTTTACCCCAGCCCTTGACTATATTGCACTATTTATGCTACAATATTGTTTGACTGATTAAGCAAAGTGTGTGTTTGTCTTAATCGGTGGTGTAGAAGTTGCTGCTTCTACACCTTTTTCGTTTTTATTTACTCTATTATTGTAACACACATTAGGCAAAAAAGCAACTATTTTGTATAAAAACATGACAAAAACACCTCTAAAAAAATCTTTTTTTAGAGGCTTTTGTCTGCCTTTTTGTATTATTTATGCCCTCTTTTTCTGATAACAGCTTTGTGCGGCCTATGGTTAATACGAAATCCTGCACCTAGTCCCGTATCCCTAAATTCTTCATACTCTTGTCTCCAAGATCCAAAAAATAGATTGTATAGCTGATCAATTCGTTCAAGGAGTATCATTCTGGACATAGTACAAGCCCCTTCGATGGACCAATACATCCCTCGATGTTTCATACGGTAAGTAACCTTTCGGTGCTGACTCTCCATTACTCCGATACCACGTGAGGATAACCCTCTAAGTTTAGGTGGTCTAGTGTCACAGAAATTTCTTAATAATTTCTTACGAAAATTGTAAAAATTATCAAGAGCTTCTTGACTTTCTGTGAGAGATTCAACTGTATCTAGTACGGTCTGAAGCAGGTTCTTCTGATGATTTTTGATGGCCCTAAAAGCAAGATCAAGTAGTGTAGATGGGTACGGCTTCAGGAATCTTTTAAGTTCTTCATTGACATGATAAGCATCCCAGAAATGCTCATGACGTTTAATCCGTAGGACCTTCTTAATTTCTTGAAATATTCTGCGAGAATATCCTTTACCATTGTCCGAGTTAGTGATAAGAAGAGTTCGATCAGTGATTTCAAAATGATTGCAGAGATAGTCTATCAATTCTTCCTTTGCTTGTTCATGGCTTGTATGGATAATCTCATGTTTATTCTCTAGTACATACCGATTATTACCAACCTTCTTCGCTCCAGTATGAATCAGGAAATGGGCTAAGTCTGTATTGTGTCGTTCATCATTGCTTGATGTTGTCTTGACGAGCACACCATCTCCCTCCAGGTAGATTTTATCTACCTGTATTTTTTTCGGTTGCTCATCACCTCTAAACAGCCGATAACGTTCCCTCTCTGAAAAGAGTCTACCTGCCATTTTTACAGACTTCAACACAGCATCCTTTGTTATCTCTAGGCGATAAGCCATCTTAACTGTTCGACAAACTTCACGGTAGGATAAAACGGAAGCGTGTTTTGCCATGTGAAAAATCAACTCAGGAGAATAACGCATATACTTTTCTAAGCCTAGCCACTCATCAACAGGATAACAAGTTTTCTTTCCCTTTCGCCAGCGATTCCTAGAAAAGGTCATCTCTCCAAATGTAAAAACAACTGTCCTCTCTGTACTATCTATCCGTTTATATCCCCTCCGTCTCATGGTGGGAGCTATCTGCTCGTCATAATCTCTTACTCGCTTCAGGAATTGCTGCTTACGTTTGCGATCTAGTTCTGCGACAAATTCTTTTTCATCAAATCTAAACATACTCTCTATTGTACTGAAATCATGACTAGATTGAAAATATCAGAAACTTTTACAAGGTTTTTTCATCTTCAAAACGTCGGTCAACTTTCTCTTCACGACTACGCACGTGCTCCTTAACATCTCTATAATCTGTGTAATGTTTTAATGTATCATCAAAGAACTCTTGTAAGGCTCCTTTTTCAATTTGGAATTGTTTGATCAGTTGACTGACATCTTCCAGTCCCATATCTTTTGGAACTCCTAAATCATCCAATAGTTGTACCGCTACAAGACTATTTTCTGGAGATTTCTGGATGGCTAAAAGTGCTCCTTCAATTTTATGATAACGTCCAAGTCGCTCATCTAGTTGTCTTAATTCCTCCAGGGTAATCTCAATCTTTTCATTAAAACGATTTTCCAAATGTTGAAATTGTGCTCCATCTGTCACGCCGTGCTCGACTAAGAAATTATATTCCTTAATCAGCTCACGTATAGAGGAAATTTGAGCATTTTTAGTTACGACTGTCTCACCATTTTGTTTGGCCAATTGTCTTGCGACAGTCAAACCCATCATGTACCGATTTTTTTGTGATTGATCAGGATTGAGAAAATAAAAATAGTCTTTCTCTTTGATATAGATGGTATAATTTCCATCCTCATTTTTATCAACTTTATGAGAAGGTATTAAAATTGTACCACTATTTAAAGCTCCCATATCCATCTGCACGTAAATGCCTTGCTTGCTTTCTTGCTCGACCTGCCAGGATTCCACTTCCAATTTCAATTCAAAATCATTTGCCGTTTTTTCTTTTGATTCTTGGTATTGTTCTTTCAATTCCTCCACATCAAAAACTAACTGATTCTTAGAAATTCTCTCTTTTATTTTTTCAAGAGAATAGAGTCCTTTCTTCGATAATGTATCATCTCGGACATTTCTTTGTTGGGGCTGATCGAGCAATTTATACTTCACAAATTTTCCAGAGAAATCAATCTGAAGATTAAGCGCAGCTGACTTTTGTTTGAAATCTTCTAACGACAAAGAGTGCTTCAGAAGAAAATCCAGACGCTCCTTAATTTCAAACCGATAATTATTTTGTCTCCGCCAAGCAGAATACTTTGTATAAGAATTTTTCATAGTAGGCTCAATAATTTTAGCGCCGTATCGTGCCGCATGTTTGTCCGAAATGCCTCTCAAATTTTTCAAGGTTTTCTTTTCCCAACGAAATTTCTTGAGCGTTGAGGTATTGGTGGTATTAAGTATGATATGGTTATGAAGATGATCTTTATCCGTGTGGGTTGCGATCACAAACTCATAATTTCCACCTGTCAATTCTAACATCGTTTGACGGCCAATTTCATGAACCTGCTCAGGAGTCAAGTTATCATCTGGAGAAAAAGACTGGATAATGTGATGGGCCAATACTTGTTTTCCTGAAGATAATTCTTTCAAGTCATCATCTCCTTTTTTAAAGGCTGCAGCCAATTTTGTCATAACCATTTCCTCATCTGCTACGCTAAAATCAGAGATCCCATTGCCAGATACTAGCTTCATTTGAAGTTCACCATTATGATAGACAAGAGGAAAATCAAGATCACTTTCTGCGGTTTCTGACACAAGTGTTTTCGCTTCATTCAGAATATAGCGTACAGCTATTTTTAAATTGGAAGGAGTTTTAATTTGTTTGGGTGCTTTGATTACTACCATTCGTCATACGTCCTTATAGTTTTTACTTTTCGCTCCTGTAAACTTTTCTTCTCTGCGCTAGAAAGTTTGGCAGCTACCATCTCTTTCAACTCAGATAGATAGTCAATAACTTGTGCTACTTCCTCTGTCGTAACCCCTTGATTTTCGTTAGCATGCTTGGCAATTTGGTTGATGTTCGTGCCCACTCGATTGATAGCAACTCGAAGGTCTTTCAATTCAGAAAAATCAATTTGAACCACCTTCCCTTGTACCAGTTGATTCTTCGCATAGTATTGAAAAGATGGAACTCCCATTTGGGCCATCGCCGTTTTAATTTGACGATCTTCCTCTGGTGTTAGTCGTATCAATTTTTGTATATAGCGTTTTCTATTTTCTCGTTTCTGCATTATTTTTTTTATCCTCTTTCTCTCAAAGGCTCTGGCATTTTCTGACCAGGCATCATCCCCTGACTTCCTTGTGGCAAGCGTAGCAAATGGATATCCATTTGCGAAATTTAAAAAAAATCAGAGAAGGAGAACCCTGCAGTTTTCCTTCTTGATTTTCTCAGTTTTGGGGAAATCCCCAAGCCCCTTTCTTATATCTTTTGGAGTACAACTTCTAACAATTTATCGTAACCAACTGAAGATGTTTTTGAAAATAGATGATTGCTTATCACTATTTTCTACACTTTTTTCTTTCTGACCTTGCAACTTTTCAGCTAGGACAGAAAGTTGTTGAGTAGTTAGAGGCTGGAAAATAGACTGCCCAATTTGTATTTCTGTCAGTAAGATTTTTTCAGTGAGTACAGCTTGAAATTCTTCATCTGTAATCATCTTGAGTAGCTCAATATTTTCTTCTTCCCACTCCAAAAGAGCAGGATCTCCTTCAGGTAGTTGAGACTGTTCTTCCTCTAGTTGCTCCAGAACTTTTTGGCGAGTCAAGTCTTTAGCGTTTGGCAATACTCCTTGAACTCTGTCTCCATCCATGATTGGAATAAAGTCTGAAAGGATGATAATCAGTTGTTCTTCTTGTTCATTAGTCATGAGTGTTGTCCTCCTTGATGATGATTTGTTTTTAATTTGACCTTGGGTTTATTTGGGGTGTCCCGTTCGGTCATTTCGAGAAACCCTTCTCTTTTTTTGATTGTGCATCTGCTTTCAACTCCTGCTTGTGATCTTCGACAGCCTGCTTGCTCTGATCTTTAAACTTCTCCAGTTTTTGTTCAAAACTACGCTTCGTTTGTTTCTCCTGACTCAATCTTAATTGTTCCAATGCTTGATCCATCCGAACCATTAAACTTTTAGCTTCTTGTTGGACAATATCTAACTGTGCTTCTAAATCAGCAAGTGTCTCCTTATCAGCAGACCACCCAGATAGATAGTTAAAGGAGTACTCTGACGTATCAATACCATAGTATGAAGAAACAACATAAGCAACACTTTCAGCCTGGAGTTCAGCAGTGCTTCTAGTTAGATTTTCTTTTTGAGGATTATCTGCATGATGCAACTCTGCATGAGCCATCTCATGTAAGAAAGTTTTAATAATTTGAGCCTTGTTCATCTCATTACTACGTAAAACAATTTGATTTTCTGGGACAGAATAATATCCATGTTTATTATTTTCCATCTCCTCAAATCGAACCGATACATCATTTTCTTTTGCAATAGCCATCAGGGCACGGTAAAGATTTGCATAGTCCAAATCAGTCAGCTGTTCTTTCACTTCTGCAGCTTTTGGCATCTCCTTTCCTTCTGTCTGACTAACATCAAAAACTGGTACCAAACCAAAGAATGTAACTGTTTCTGGTTTCCCATTTTTATCCAATATTGGTTGGTTATTCTCATCATTTTTGATCTTCGTCATAGGTTTAAAAATACGTAAAGCCTTCTCACCTTTTTTCACATAGCGACCAAAGTTTTCTTTCCACTGCTTGAAAGAAGCTACTTGCCTTGCTTCAGGATTTTGTGCAAGAATTAAGCGTAAGTTGCGATTAGAATAATTATTTAGTTGGCTCATTTTCGTTAGATAGTCTTTGTACTTATCTGAATCCAGAAACTCCTTAATCCCTTCTTTAAAATGACGACTTAATCCTGCCATATCTTTATTTTGAATAAAATCTGCGACTGCAAGACTGCCAGCTGCTAACACAACTTCGTCCGCTTGTAGACTCTCCTCGCCCTCTGGTTTAGAACCTGGTTTCGATCTAAAATCATACGGATTCGTTCCCTGAAGCAACTCCTCCTCATCAGAAACACCATCAGCATCCGCATCATGTTCCAACTCCTGCTTGTTGTAGCCTTGTTCTTCTAGTTTGATTTCTTCCTCTTGTGATTTCTCAAATTCTTCTCGGACTGTGGAGATCGTTTGTTCAACTTTTTCTGATAAACCTTTGATTTCTTTTTGCCATTTTTCAATAAGGGCCAATTGTTCCATAGGTGAGTCTTTGACTCCCAACTTCTCAAACCAAGCAGATAGATTTTCGACCTCAACACTATCCATTCCATCAAAAGAGATAAATCCAAGGCGACCATCATGACTACTATCTGTAAATCCAATTGGACTATTTTCCAAATCTCCAAATGGGAGTTGGGATAGAAGTTGATCTGCGTAAAGAGTATCTTCTAAAGCGTAACTGAACTGAGAAATATCTAACTCACTCGCCAATCTCTCCAGATGATACGGAGTGAATATGGCCCCATCTATCTTCATCAATTCTGGGTACTCTCTCATTTCTCGTGTTCCAAGTCTTCCTTTGTGAGCGATTGGGTTAATCTCATTCCCAATATCGTAACGGATGCCATCCTGGATCAGTTCACCATCGGGAGCGTAGATACTAAACTGGATCTTAGTTGGAGAGATGTAACCTTCTGGGCGACCATCAGTCACTTGTTTTAGTCCTTCCTGATGTAACGGATAGAAGCTCTGATTGGCCTTGTAAAGCTCTCTAGCAAAATCTTGATAAGATATCAGATCTGTTTCTTTAAAGGGCAATTTAGGCCCATCTGGGCGCTCCTCAGCCCATTGAAGGCGTACATGGTAGTTTTCTTTATAGATATGATCTTGTTTCCATTCTTTATAAAAATCTGAATTTGTGTCTAGAAGATGATCTTCTCCAGCTGCAGCAACAATCTGGTCAAATTTATCATTGTACCGTTTCGCATAGTCAAGATACTGATTCCAGGCTTGATGAAATTCTTCTGGAGTTTTTGAGATGTCACCTGGCACACCTAAATTATAGACAGTATCTAGGACTTGAGTAAACATAGCTGAATCAAGTAGTAAGCCATTCAGTGTGTTTTCAGGAGTTATTT
Source organism: Streptococcus gwangjuensis (assembly GCF_028156745.1). GTDB lineage: Bacteria > Bacillota > Bacilli > Lactobacillales > Streptococcaceae > Streptococcus > Streptococcus gwangjuense_A. Next base: position 15,700 of record NZ_JAODJG010000021.1, on the reverse strand, counting down.
GTTCAATTCCCTTAGTTGTATCAAGCTTGATTTCTTCAAACAAGCCATCTTTCAAAATGGTTTGCAACTCATTTCCTCTATCCTTGACATAATCCTCATTGATAGACAACTGTTCAATATTACCATCACGTTCACGAAAGACAGCAAGTATAACTTTTTCCTTAGTTTTCTCTACATCAACTTTTAGATCTCTCTTGATTTTCATGAGAGATGCAGGGACACGTTCTTCTCCTATATCTTTGAAAAGAAGCAAGAAATCCTCGTCTTTACTCTTGATAGCTTCTGAAAAGTTAAGTCGTTGCGCAATTCTCACTTCGTCTAAGTTATCCAAAACAAACGATTTAGGATCAAGAATATCCTCTAGCATAGGAATAACTTGTAATTTTTCTTTTAGACTATTACTAACCAGTATTTGATTATAGTCTCCCCTTCCCTCAGCAAAATCGACTACAAAATCTCCAGCATTCCTACCTGGAACAACTGGCCTGATTCCTGTTAAGTGTAAAAAGTTTTCTCGTTTAAAATTAACATCTAGCAAACTCACCTCTCCATTATTGGAATAGAAATAATAGATTTTACTATTCGCTAATTCCTCTAAATACCATTGAGATGATTTCTGAATAGAACCAGCGTACTGATTCATTCTTTTCAAATCATCAGCTGTAATTGGATGGTATTTCGATTGTCTTCGTTGCACTTCCTCAAAAGTTGTGCTAAAATGTAAGTAACGATAGGGTGATGTCGGGTGACTGGCAACAGTTTGCTCAAAGGTTGCTGATAATTCAGCTTCAGGTTCGGCACTGCCTACAGCATCATGCTGTGAATAGCCCTCTCCACCACTGGCCCTATCATTCATTTGCTCCTGGGAACTCTCAGGAGCTTTTTCTGTGCTCTGAATTTGTTTTTTGGGCTCCCTACCATCTCCAAGAGGATTGGAAGGTTTTTCATAGGTCACTGTTTTGTCCGAATCAATAACCATTTGTTTTCTAGGCTCTACTGAAAAACCTATATTATTCCAGTTTTCCTTCAACCACGCTGCATCTTCAGGAGAAAGGTGGCTGGTATCAGGAAAAGAACTTGATGAGTGAATTTCCTCAGTCTTCTCCATTTGTTTTTCCTGCCTCAGAATCTCATTCCAGTCTGTCTTCTCCTGACCTTCACGTTGTGGTGGTCTTGCATCGATAACTGGGATTTTCTTCTCCCGTAGTTTGGTGATAAAGTCTGTACCTGCTTTATCACGATCAACTGCCAACGTGATGAGATCATCGTATTTGTGATCTTGGAAAAGTGTGGAGGTTTCCGCTGCAACAGATAGGAATCTCGAGGTACGTGTTAGTTCGCTAGACTTGGTATAATCCCTTTCATCCATCGCAATCTCCCCTCGATCCTGTAACATTTCAAGAACATAGTGGGATAATACTCCCTCTTTCAATCCTTCCATCGCAACTAGTCGAACATCGTTTAATTCGCCCTTATGAAGCTCATAATAGCTCATAAGGTCAATTGGTGCCTCTGTCACAATTAAACGCTCAGGAGAGCCTATAGAAACGTTTAAGCCACTGATAGCCTCTGATTGATACATGATTTGTTTCAAGTAGCCCTTACCTGGATGACGTTCTTGATCAGGAACAAGTCCCTGAAGGCTCGCACCTACCAGTTGCTGATTTCTATCCAAGTATTTAAAAACTAATACGTCTTCTATAACGCCCTCTTTGTCCTTACGTTTAGCTTGAGCAATTACTCCCTTCTCAAGGAAGAAGTCGATTGTATCATCAGAGAGACCTCTAATCTCCTTAAGATAGGCTCTCGCCTCCACAAATGGTTGTTCGTAAGGCGCTAGTGTATAGTTGAAGGGTTTTCGCGCTTCCTCTACTGGTTTTGCTTCAGGAAAGGAACCTGTCTCCAAGAATACCATAGCATCTTTATAGCTGACATTTTGCATTTGTTGCACGAGATTGATAGTATCGCCAAATAGGTTTTGAGAATACCAATGCCAGGTATTTTTCACAGTATCAATCTTAAACGAGTCATGCTCGGCCCAGTAATACTCTCGGTGTGACTTTCTCTTCATTTCCATTCCGAGACTACGAGCTACTTCTAAAATATCCAGCGATTTTGCCTGTGCTTTTGTTAAAACCATCCTGTTTCCTCCTCGACCAATTCCTTGAATAAAAGATAACCCTCAGGAGTTGCATCTAGTTCACTAACAACTAATGGATCTTCCTGATTCGTTGTCACAAAAAGATGAGGAGCTAATTGATAAAAACTCTCCTCATCTGCCTGTATAAGTAGCTGCCAAATAGCATAACGTTCTGTGGCTAAATTTTCTAGCTTTAATGCTAGAACCTGCGAGATACTCTCCAGGTATCCTAATTGTGTTTTAGGTGTTTCCATCCTACTATCCTTTCTGTATGTTAGGCCACGAATAACTCTTTTAGCTGCGGAGTCAAATCGTTGGCATATAAAAGCAAGCCGTCGATGTCTGTTCCTTTTCGAGTGTATTCGTACCAGTTTTCTTTGTCTTCAGGGGAACTTGCAATCTCATCTTTTCTAGGATGATCATAGACACTTGCTTTTTTATCTCTGAAGACATTTTGTTTAGAAATAAAGACCAATCCTTCTTCTACCCCAATTCTTGCGACTTCATCTGGAGTTAGAAGGGGACGGCCTTGAATTTGTTTATTTTCACTTGATGATCCATTACGATAACTATGCGATTTTGAGGTGGATCGAGTGCGTATAGTCTGCTTACCTGACCTTGTAGAATAGTATTCCATCGTATCCTTGTCATTTGTCCCTAAAAATAGGTGAGTAGCACAGTTATTAAAGATGGTCTTCCAATCACTTTTATAAAGTGATTCTAGCTGATTGACAGCTTGGATGATAATCTTAATAGACATCTCACGACTACGAATAGAAGAGAGGACCTGGGCGAAGTTTGGAATACGGCCAATTTGTGCAAACTCATCGAAGATAAATTGAATGTGGCGAAGATTTTTTCTACTGTAGCCAGGTACTTTCCCTTGCAAGATATCATCAGCCTTATGTGTAAGAACCTCAAAACCAATCGCAAACAAGATTGAGGAAAGAAAATTAAAGGCGTTATTGGTTTCAGGAATAGCAATAAAAACAGCTGTCTTTTTCGTATTCCAGGTATCCATTTCCATGGTATCCTCACTAATCAAGTTTCGGACATCTTCGTGGTCGAAGATAGAATAACGAGAAGACAAAATCGCTACCACACTGTTTCTTGTCTCGCCTCTGAAATTTTGGAATAATTTCCACTGTTTATAAGCATAGTTGTTAGGTTGATGTTCGTTCAGTTCTTCAAACATCTGCTCGACAGGGCTTGGTACATCTGGATCCTCTCGATACATATTTCTTAATAGATCCGCAACGTGGCCTAGGTTTGGCATATATAACTGGACTCCAGTTTCAGGATCCTTAGAGTCAAAATAGAGATAACCAATCAATGCACGTTGCAGCATCAACTCTGCTTGAACCCAGAAGTCTTCTCCAGTATGCTCACTCTTCTTTGTTCCCTCAGTAATTGCTTCAGAAATACGATCAATATCTAGCTCAGACTTCATGTAATGAAAAGGATTAAACCGATCTGAATTCTTGAGCCGAATCAAATCAAAGATTTTAACGGCATAGCCAGTTTTCTCAAGCATCTTCCCAACTTCGTGTACCAGGTTTCCTTTAGGATCCGTCACAACAAAGTTTGAGTTCATCTGCATTAAATTTGGCAATACAAAAGTAAAGGTTTTACCATCTCCTGGAAGACCAATGACAATCACATTTTTATTGAGCTGAACATTGTAGGCTAAGCGAAAGTTAAATAAGCCCATTTTAACTTGTTTTGAAAAAATCATATTCTTCTCAAAATCAACGTCTTCAAACCGTCTCATTTCCTTCAAAGTCGCAAAACGAGCACTACCTTGCTCTTCTCCCTGACGATATAAATTCTTATCCATAGAAGCATAGACAAGCAGTGGGAGGCCGAATCCGATCAACCCTGCATATAAGGCTCCTGAATCAAAGAAAACACCAAAAGAGAAGCGTTCCCAGTGTTCTATCAACCAACGAAGCCGCAACATTCCCATGAAAGGCACTGCTGCAGTCGAAAGTTGGTAGTAATGGTAAAAGGACTGGAAAATAACAAATGAAAATAGCCCCACCACCAGGTAGGGCCATATAGGTTTTCTAATCATCGTGTCTTCTCCTTCCCAATCTCCTTCGTAACTACTGGCATCGTTCCTTTATAGACCTTATTTGTCTTATAGTAATTGATTTTATCTTCAGGAGTCATTTCATGTGGTTTCTTCAGCACCTTTTTCGCAAACTCTTCCAATTTTTCTGGGCTTTTCGTGATATCTGCCAACATCTCTTTGAGAGCCTTTTCTACCAAGGTGCGATTTTTTGTTTCAAAGAAGAGATAGTTTGTACCATCTTTTTGATGATAAGTAAAACCTACCTTATACTCCTCCAGGTAATGCTTCAACTTAGCCAAGTGAACTTCACTATTTAATAACTTCTCGACATCTTTTTTTGATTTTGTGGCCATAAAGTCATTGAATAGCGTCTCCCCTTCAAAAGTTCGATTTGCCGCCTTATGTTGTTTCTTGTCATAATGGGCTTTTGCGAGGGCATACAGAGCTTGTATCGTCATCTCCAGAGTAACTTTTCCTTTTAAAGCCAGAGAATGACTGACTTTTTCTTGATCCATGTAAGACCTCCTTTATTTTGGATAATTGGATAGTTCTGGCTTAGCAATAACCTGGAATCCGTAAGGTGCTGAAGGTTCTTCCTTCACAGTAACTACCAAGCGTTTCTGACTTCTATTCTCACCGTCTTTCACGGCCACTACATAGGTTAGCTGATAAGTTGTTTCATCAACAATCAAGCTAGATTCCAAAATCACAGACTGCAGTTGACCTGCTTGTCTATCTATCGTTAATTGAGGAGCTACGAAATCAGTCATTTTCCCTTTATCAGAGTAAAGGGCTGGCAAAAAGTAACGTGAAAAGGCATCTAGTTCTCCTGTTTTTGACTGAATAGTTTTTAGATTTGAAAGTTCCTTGGACAAGGCCGAGAGTTGCTTTTCTTGATGGTAAACTAGCGTAAGGGATAAGCCAGCAAGTGTCAGACTTCCTACTAGACCAAACAACACCAGAACTCTTCCTAAATACACCCAAAAAGAGCGTTTAGAAGAGGTTCGAGGTTTGGGAGTTTCATGTTTCAAGGAAGTGGCTTTAGCTTTCTCTTCAGGAGTCTTCTCTACATGTTTTGTTTCAGGCTGGCGCTTAAAGAAAGAGTTTTTTGCTTCTTTTGCTGGGGCCTCCTGGTGATTCAACGTACCAGGCTTCAGGAAGAGGCTATCCACAATTCCCTCAAACGGCAAATAGACATCTTCTTGGTAGATCACTACATTCTTTTTATCCAGTTCCTCTACCAATAAAACGGCCTCTGCCCCCTCATGCTTAACCTTGGCATTTTCTCGCTCCAGGGCTTGATACACAAGGTCTCGATTCTTATACGTTGTGGTCGTGTTTTGTGTCAGATTGGTTAAACGGTACATGTTTTTCAGCTCCTTTCAATTTTCCTTCAGCAAGAGCTGTTTCAATATCAGCCCAGGTTAAATTATGTTCGGCCAAGTAGTTTGACCGTTCCTCATGTTTGGCCAGAATGATTTGAGTTTCTAGCTGCTGCAGTTTCTCTTCTTCCTTCTTGGCCTTGGCCATATAGTCAGCTAAGCGGTCTTCCGCTTTCTGTTTTTGTTTTTCCAAAGTTTCTAATTTTGTCATTGTTCCTTTTTCCCTTCTGTACTTTGTGTTTGGTTAGTGATTGGTTTGTTTAACGATGGAATACTCGCCTTTTCGCTGGTGTTCAAGCTGTCCACAATCAAAATGGGGTCAATATGATTTACCAGGTATTTCCCATCTTGCTTGCTGAAGCGAATCCGTATGGTTCTTGAAGATCCTACGTTTGTTTGGGCGTTAGTATAATCATACTTCTTCTGTAACTGTGTCTGAGTGTATCTCACTTGAGCTAGGGCAACATGGTTTTCTTGATCGATGTAGATGGTAGAAGACCTCATCTGTGTATCCACTACATAGCCCTTATAGGTTTGTACCGTTGGTTCTTCTTCAGAGTTCACTTCCTGATTGTAAGCAGCTTCTGTCATATAGGGCAAATAGCGATTTCTATTTTCTCCCAGATCCTGCTTATTGAAGTAAGCCGTCAAGAATTCCTTTACATATTCTTGCGTTAGTTCGCTTCCCTCTGCTTTGGTTTCTTGTTGCGTAGTTTCAGCTTCCTGTTTAGCTTTCTTTTGTGATGAGGTTGCTGCTCCAATCCAGAATACGAATCCTAGAACTAGCACAACTCCTATAAGGATTCCTCCTACTTTCAGGAGTTTCAATTTCTCCATATCTATCATTTTCATGATTTACCTTCTTTCTTTTTTAATTCGGTGTCGCAAATGTATAGTAGTCAGCTGGATAGAGAACACGAAAATGGACCTTATCCTGTACACCTTGGACATTACATTCCGAAACTAGGAATGAACCGTCTAGGTTCACAGCTTCCACAATCGCAACATGACCGTATCCACCTGGTGTCCCACCAAATCCACCTAGAATTGATACAACAGCCCCTCTCGTTGGTGACGTACTGTACTTCCATCCTTTTGCGACTAGGCTTGTTACCCAATCCTGACCATTTCCAAGGTAACCATAGGACCCTGATAAGTCTGTAATCGTTCCTAGTTCAACTAAACGATTATACGCATACCAAGTACATTGACCAACTGGGTAGCCGCTTCCTTGTTGTGTAGTCATAGAAGCTTGTGTAGGAGGGTGCTCCACTTTTGACTGATACTCGGCAGGGAAATTCCAGGAAGATGCTAACGCTCCACCTCCTCGAACTTGTTGAGTAAGAAAAGCGTGGATCTGCTTAGCATTATTCTGGCGCTCTAAGACCTTATCTCCAGAGTTTCCTTCCCAATTAACCAGGAAACGCTCTGTAAGCGTCTCTACATCCTCTGTACTAGTTAGAATTGAAGTTAGTCCTGTGATATAGTAAGGAGTATCCCCCTCCAACATAAAATCCAGTTGCAGTTCCAAATCATACCACTTCTTATTCTTAGATTTTGCATAGTTTAATAATAGAGTATGTCTCGTGGAGCCATCCGCTGTATCTGTCCACTGTCCCAATCCTAAACCTCGTCGAAGAATATTTGGGTATCTTCCGTTATAAATCGCTGGTCCTCCTATAGCTAACCATGACTCATCATCCCATGAAGAAGAATCAGCCCCTACTGGTGGGCTAAGATAGTCTCCTTCAGCACGTTTAGGATTGATATTACTTTCAGTTGCAAAGTTCCCAAGCATGGCTGCCAAACCATTATCTGTCAGCCCTGGTACCTTTTGCTTCAAGTAATCTTTTATCGCTCGTGATTTTTGCCCCAAATCGCCATTAAGTGTGGTAATGACTGAGGTTGTCTGATTGTACGTGACAGATTGAAAGTAAAAGCCTGGATTAACTGATGTCCACTTTTCTTTCTTATCCTTTGTCGCTTTTTCCTCCAATTTTTGATACTGAATGATCTGGTAACCATTTGCCGTTACCTTCCCAACCTCATCTCCAGCTTTGACCTGATCACCGTCAGAAACACGGATATTTCCTACCTCTTCATAAGTAAAGATGGCTTTATCTGTTTTGATGGATACAGTCATATCATCTGTCACACTGACTTGACCGTCAATAGGAGCTCTTAGAGCTTGTCCTGTTGAAGCTTTTAGTTGTGTTTTTTCATAAATTTCACTCTTAGAGGTATAACCAAATCTCTTCAGGATAACTAGAGGAGCTTGATAAGAAGGATCGTCTTCCTGGTAAAATGGATTAGCTAGTTCTTGATAAGAGGGGTATCGACCAACTTCTTTAGTCAACTCCTCTAGCTCTTTATACTCTTCTAACTCGCTATCACTCAACTTAGTCCACTTGAGATCTGACGAGGGGCCATATAAGTCAGCCATCTTCTTCAAATTGTGAGGGTCATCATTCAAATGATTCCAAAGATCATTCAAGGCATCAGAATAGTGATTAAAACCTAATGTCCCAGCCCATTCACCACCTGTTCCATCTTTCCAGGAACTCTCTGGCTTCCAATCACTACCGTAGCGAAAGTTCATGAAAAAGAGCATATCATCGATGTTCGTCCAATAGTCAACCTTATCATTTGACTTCTCTCTATCACGTTTACTGATTTGAAGCCAGGATTTGTTCAAGTCAAATTCATTTTGTTGGACTGGACCACTCCCTCCAAAAACAGACATAAATATCCCAAATACTGCAAAGATGATAAACATTAAGAAATAGGACTTGACAGCTAAAGGATTTGTTAAAATCGAACGTAGTATTTTTGACGAAAACTTTAAGACTTTTCCTGTACGTTTTGATGCCTTCCCAAACTTTGAACGTCCCAGTCGCTTTTTGGCATGTTTCATTTTTTTGCTGAGTTTTCCTTCCCAGGAGAACTCTTTTGGTGTTCGAGTATACCCTCGCCCTCTGATGAAATTATAGCTTTTATTGAGCTGTCCATAGCTGTGCTTGATTGAATACTTGGATAATTTTCCTACAGCATTTAACGCTCTTTTAGAGGTGTTTACCTGGTACTTAAATTGACGAATATTTTGCCTAGCCTGAACCCAGTCTCCAAGAATCTCATTATCTCTGACTGTCTTCTCAACGTCGTGTCTCGCTTTCATTCGGGCACTTTGTTTTGCACGTTTCTTCAGGCGGTTAGGAATATAACTATCATCTGCCTTTTTAGCTCGTTTATAGAGCGTTGTGGCAATTTGTTTTTCCAACTTTGCTCGATCACGTTGTTGCTTAAAGAAAAGACCTCTAGCTGTTGCTTGAGGTCCTTTGTGTAATTTATAATCTTTGTTCGCTAAGCGATAATTCTTCTTAGCTTCTTTAAATGCAACTCTTGAGTCTAAACGTGCTTCTTTAGGAGCTTTTTTATTATTGAGGTATGATCCTTCTTTGATTCTCCTCTTGCGCTCCTGTTTTAATTGTTTAGGATCACTTTCAAACAAAAGATATCACCTCTCTTTCTATTTTTTAACTATCTGTCGCAACCAATTGATAGAGTTTAGTATCTTTAGGAATAGGGTTTTCAAATGGAACAATTGTATCTCCAGCCACAATCAAACCCGTACCTTTTGCTTTTGGTCGCAAGACAAATCGCTCCAACGAAGGCGTAAGAGGGATTACCTGCTCCAGGGCTTCTAAGTCTGTCCGCTTCAGCTTCAGGAGGGCTAGAAACTCACAGTTTGCGACTAGCTTTCTACCTTCCTCTGTAGATAAAACAGTCTCTGGATTCTGTGTAATCCCTGTTGGAATAGCCCCGTACTTACGAATACGTGAGTATAGTTCTGTAAAGAAGGTTGCTTGCAGTTTATTTTTGAAGTATAGCTGCAACTCATCAAAGTACAACCATGTAATGGATCTACCTTGGTTATTGACTACCTGATTCCAGATGAAGTCCTGAATCACCAGGAGAGCAAATGGCTTCAATTTACCACTCAACTGCTTGAGATTGAAGATAATAAAGCGACTATTCATATTGACATTTGTAGGATGAGCAAAGATATCATTTGAACCGATAGTATAAGGTTCTGCCTTCAGCGCCAGATCCTTAGCTACGGCTTCAGGTTGACGTTCTAAAACTGCTTGCCAATCCTTAAATGTTGGTTTTTCAAATTCCTCATAGGTCTTTCTCGTTACACGGTCAATCATCGCAAATTCATCGTCTGATACCTCAGAGAATATATTCTCAAACAAGGTTGATAAGAGGTTTGATTTTTGGCCAATCGGGTCACTATCTTCTGCCTGTAATTTGTCCTTATCAGGTAGATCCAACAAATTAAAGTGATGTTGCGATCCAGGAGCGATTGTGATAATTTCTGCACCCAATTCTCGACCAATACCAGTGTACTCATCTTCAGGATCGACGATAATAATATTATCTTCAGGATAACGTAGAGTCGTAGGAATAATCTCTCCTCCTTTAGCAAGAACAGATTTTCCTGATCCTGAAGTCCCAAAGATACAACCTGAACCTGTATTCAAGTCTTTCTTACGGTCAACTGTGATAGCGTTCTTTGATAGCTGATTCTGGCCATAATAAATTGCACGTGGACTGTTAGATCGAAGATCTACGTTGGTAAATGGGACTTGTGTGGCCAAGTTACTGGTAGTCATATCTCTCATAAAACGGCGTTTTACGTTGATAAATGGAATTCCAATCGGTAGAATGGTATTCAAGGATTCTTCCTGGTACAAGTAACACTTATCCAGTTCTACCGTATTCTTACGGACAGATCGTTGAACCTGCTCTGTGTAGATATTCAACTCTTCCAGAGTGTCAGCTATGAAGAAAATCGTCATCACACCTGAAAACATTTTTTGGTCATTGTCCTGGAGTTCTTCAGTCCATTTCTCTGTTTCGCGAGATGTCTCCACAGCTTTCCCACCAACCGCCAGGTCACTTCCATAACCTTCTTTTGCGGCAGCCTTCTGACTTTTGATCATTTCCCTACGTACACTTGACTTAACTGTCTTGATTTTCTTCAGTGCATCTGCAGTATCATAGGGCTTCGCATGCAGACTGATAGCCAGTTCAATTCCTGTATCCAGGATATTCTTAATCAGTTTGTCATTCAAGAAGGTAGGATATTGTCTAACATACATCACCCTTGCGAAACAATCATCAATTTTCATATGATCTTTTTCAAACTTCAGATAGTTTGGAGCTACAAAGTCCCTGGTGGATAATCCAGAAATAGCGATGTCTTCATAGTTAAAATCAATAAAACCTTCTCGCCTCAAGAGTTTTCGGAAGATAAGAAGACGATCCAATCCCTCTAACTCCTTAAAGGAGATTCCTAAGCCACTGTATTGACTTTCAATAACGCTGGCTGTATCATCAAGGATTCTTCTAGCTTGATGATCCTGGTCTGTTTGGGTAGTAATCGTCAGATATTTTTCTACCTTGAAGGTGTTTTGTTCCTGAGAAAAACGATCATTGATCATCGCATTGTATTCTTTACGATAATCATCATATCCGTCTCCAACCAAATCATAGCGAATAGAAGATAAGCTATTGCTTTCTACCCTACGATTCAGGATCAATAGCTGCATATCATTGTCAATGTCCAGCGAATTAAAAATATCAGCGCTTGTTTCAATAATATCAATTCGCTCATCATCTGTTGCAGTAATATAGCTTGTATCACCTAGGCGATAGGTCTTTGAAAATTGATCATTTGTAATTTTCATGAGGCCATCAGGCATCAACCATTGATAATTAAGACTATTCTGTGTAGATGCCGTCATGGTACGTCTTAGACGTTTGGCCCGTTCCCGTTCCTCCTTAGAGAGTTTCGGGGTTTTCTTTCGGCCGAATAAATTCATTTCTTGTGTATTCCTTTCTGTCATAATCTGTCTGATAAGAGCGTTCCTGCTTGGTTAACATGAAACGAACATTATCTTTAATTTTCTCATCGAAATAACACCCGAAAATAACAAAAGGCGCTAATAACAAAATATCAACGCCATAAAGAATAGTATCAGGTGCCTTCAGCCAATAGAGGATGGTTGTGACAACTACTGTCAATGCGATACCAAATAGTAGCACTAACTGTCTCAGTGTCATATACCCTAAAACTGGCCTTTCGTAGCTATCTAAAGCCTTTAAAAATTCACTGCCTAAACGTGTCATTCTGTTCCTTTCTTTCCATTATCTGGGCCGTAAAAGGTATCTACAATTCCTGCAGAGCGTAAAGCAGATTCCAATGCCGATCTCGCTAGCTCAGAAGCTGCAATACCTCTTACCTTCAATTCCCATAACTCTTCCTCTTTTTCCTTAATTAAATTATCCATCCAAGCATTGTCTTGCACAAGCTCATCTCGCCGTTGCTTGAGTTCTTCTAAATTCATACTTTATCCTTTCCATCAAAAAAACAGCTCTTCTTTAGAACTGTTTCATTACCTACTATTTTTATTTATTGAGAAGTCTTTGCCAGAACGATCGTTTTTGTAAATACTCTATCTTCTCTTCTGCTACATTTTTCAGTCTACGTAAACGTTGTGATTCATTGGTTAGACGTTGATTTTTAGAGATAATTTCTCCTTTTTCCTGCTTCAATCTTTGTTTATCTGATTCTAGTTTTTGATTATCCTTTTCTAACTTCTTGTAATACTCCTCCTCTTCGTGATAGTTTCTCAAGATTGTTTCGGCTTGCTTAATTTCTTTTCTCAGCTGGTTGACTTTCTCAGTTTTTTGATTGAAGTTCTCTTCCAACTTCTCAATTTTTGCCTGCAATTCCTGACACTGTTCTTCATACGTTTTCAATGTGTGGTACTTCCTTTCATTGTCATCTAAAAAGACAAATGCTTCTATGTGGTATTTATCAAAATTCCCATACAGTTTATAGTTTGTTTCCTGATAAACTTTCCTCACTCTATCAGCAACACTTTTAACCTGTTCAGATGAAGTAAATTCTTCAGGTACATAAATCTTAGTAGACTTAGGGAAATGAGCCTTGGCTTCAAACAAGGGAATACCTTCTTTAGCTAATTTTATCCGTTTAACAGGTTCTGGTCTTCTCGTTTTATAAAATTCGATACCTAGTTGACCATTTAAACGGTAGTATTCAGAATAAGGATAAGTCTCATCGATATCAATCAAGAGCTTTAGAATAACAAAGTCTTCATCTTCAAATACAATCCGTTGCATCGGAGAAATAGCTTTAGGAAAAATATAAGCCGTATGATTGTCATATTCAATCTGAAATTTCTCAATAGTCTTGAAAGCCTCGATAAAAGCATTCAGCTCAGAGGAATACTCAAAGCTACTTTCTAACCCCTTTAACGGGCTCTCTTCACCTGGATAGTAACTAAAGTATGGTTGACCTACATAGCGACCATCTTTTTTCTGGCTACTTCTTGGATTAACCTTGAGACCCGTTTCCAAATCAAAAAGAGTCGCCTGTTCTTTCGGCGTCGTAATAATTTGTGCTCGCCCCTTTAGAGCGAGTGCTTGAAAAGCATTCACAATCTCTTCTTCTCTGGATTCTTTCCGCCATACTGCATAAAACTTCGAAACAGCCATACCATCTCTCCTTCAGCATTCTCTCCTTATTATACCATAATCTAGTTCACCTGCATGATATTCTTGGCCATGCGCTGGCTGCCAAATAGCATCATGATATAAATAATTCCTTTAGCTATGGAAACTAAGGCACTTGTCCAGGCTCCAGTTTTATCAACTGTCAAAAGATCGTTAGTTACAATAGCTGGATAAAGCATGATCACAACCACTAAAATCAATCCCTGAAGGACAGCAGCAGCATAGAGCTTAAAGAAGCCAAGGCAGATCGGACGTAAGCTATCTACCATATAACAAGCGACAATAATTTTAGCGATTCCCTTATACGTATAAAGCGTAAAGGAACGCAACAAGATCAACAACTTAGTCGAGATTTGCCCGATAAAGTCAACGACATTATAAACAAACTGTAGCATTGACTTAGCCATCCAGTTTAAATTTGTCCAACTAAACTCAGCATCATTTTTTATCTCTTTAATTCCCAAACTAGCAATAGATTTGATAATGACATTAAACAACCAAGTTAAGGCATCAAAAATCGCATCCACATAGAGGATTAAAAAGAGTGCGATGGCATACTTGAGGATTTCTTCAATCCAAAGCTGAAAAGATAACTCCCCACCATTGCTTTTAAGATGCTGGTGCCAGTTCATGAGGTTGATCCCCATAAAAAGGAGAAGAAGCAAAATGGCTACCTTCTCCATCGAACCCGAAACAGTCTCCATCAGCTGATAAGCTGTCGCATTATAGTCTTTTAGACTCATGGTTAGTTGATCAAGTGTGGATTGGTTCATACAACCACCTCCTTTTTCTTCCTCATACTAGCCAAGAGATTGAAGACCTGTTGCCAAGGCTGTAAAAAGGGCTTTCAGAACGGCACCAAGAAGAGCACCTAAAATCAAACTTTGAATTCCTTTATCTTTCTTATCATCCAATTCACGTTTGATTCCGACGGCTAAATCCCAGGCTCCCCAAGCGGCCCATCCAATACCGATAATCCCACCGATATTTCCAATTTTGTTAATAAAATCTACAACTGCATCCATTATTTTTTTCTCACTTTCTTTTATAAAAAAGGTACTAAGAAAGATTCCTAGTACCTACTTTGTTTATTTAATACTATATTTCATCCTCTGGACGAAAGGTTAGAGAGAGGGCTGTAATTACAGCTAAGACAACGATAATAGTCGTTTCCCACCAGTAATAGATTGGAACACCGTGAGGGAAAACAAAATCTGTCATCAGATTATTAAACCATTCTGGAGCAGGAATGTTCTGCTTAGTTAGGAAAACATATCCCTGTAATCCAAAACCTATTACGAAGAAAGATACAATCTTAAACACAAACCAACCAATTGCTGTTGCAATCAAGCTCTTAATCAGATTAAAGATAAAGAGAAGAAACATGAGTGGAGTCGCAACCATCAAAACGGCAGCTCTCGCAATCACACTCGGTAGGTTCTTTATTCCTAACCAGGTGGCTTTCCCTAGCCAACGCAGGCCTTTTTTCCACTTCTTCTCTTCTTCAGGTTTGGTTACTTCTGATTTTGTTTTAGTTGGGGTATAGTATCTGTATCCACTTCTAGTCACATGTGCATCCATTTTCGTGTCCTTTCTCATCTCTCTTCCCCCTCTTTTTTATGGCTTCATTATACCATAGATGAGGGGGAATTTCTAGATGTTCTATTTTTTATACTTACGAAGACCTGCAAGACTCAATAATCCCAAAATCATTCCCACAACTGGAAGCATGCTTGCTGCTGTTCCTGTATTTGGAAGTGATGCTTGTGGCTTGTGTGGTTCTTTAGGCTCTGGTTTTGGAGGTTCTGGCGTTGTGGTTGTCACTTTAGCCGTCATCTCTTGTAAATTGACTGTATTGATAAAGGTATTTTCAACCTTCCCAGCTGCAATACGTTCGACTTCAATATAAAAATCAGCGTCAAACGTACCTTTCACTCCTAGAGAGTTCAAGAAATCTTTGTCAATAGTGTAAGCCCACTTACCTTCTTTCTCATTCCATGTTACTTTAACAATCTTCTTGATAAAGTTAGAGTTTGTACTTTGGTCAAACTCAAATTGGAAGGCATACGCAGAGCCTTTAGCAATCTTGTCTCCTGCCTTAACCACTTTTCCGTTAGACAAGACTACATCATAAGGCAATGTAAGCTCTTTTTCGGCAACATATTCTGTACCTCGAATGATACCCTTCCAGTTGCCAGTATAGCGATCATGCTTCACATCTAGCTTATCAATACCATCATACTGATAAAGTGTATCATGTTTAGCAGGAACAGTTACACCATCAAGGAAATAGCGTAAATATTCACCAATTTTAATTTCTTGACCATCACGAATCTTCTTATCATCTTTCTGATCCACAGCGTGTTTTTCAGGTTTCAAGTCAGGAACTTGCAAAGTTACCAAATTAGAGACAAAGGCATTTCCAAAGTCAATTTGATGGAAATCATTTTTCACAATTTTGCCTTTTTCTACAAGCAAACGTGCAGGAAGCTCAATCGT